>JAAUQT010000055.1 GCA_012033495.1 Cyanobacteria bacterium RM1_2_2
TGGGGGCTACGCCCCCAGCTAGGGGTTCCACCCCTACACCCCGTCCTAACCCTAGGCAGTACTGCTATACAACATGTGGAAAGAATTCCAGATGAAGCCTTAGTGATTCGAGGAGGTCGCAACCGTCCCGATGATATCCGACGTGGAACAGGTACTCACCCAAGCGGCGTAACAGGAATTTCAGTAGAATGTGCATTAGGAGTTTCAATCGAGGAGCTAGCAGCGATTATTCCTCATGGGCAACTCGGTTGCACTACTGTAGGAAAAATTCGTCAGGCTGGTGGAGATGTAATTAGAACTTCAGGTAGAAGCCCCAATCATGCAACTTTAGTAGGTCTAACTCCAGAGCAAATTAGTTTTCTTTTGACACCTACGATTCCTAAGCCTCGGCAGATTACATAAGTACGGAGATGCTCAATGAGCGCATCAAGACCGCCAGTACAGCATAATGACAGTGAGCAGCAACGAGTTTTCGCCGAAAACCCGAGAGTTTTTGTTGATTTTCATAATGCTGATGCTCAAGGTCGTCTCCGCCTAAACTGTATTGGAACAATAGAGGATCTTGCTGCTCAAAGAATTGAATTGCAAGATGGTCAACACCTTATTCTTTACAGCGAAGATTTAGAAGTTGATGGAGTAGTTGAATACTCTCAATCAGAACATCTGTGGGTTGTAGTAATTGATTGGGATGAAATTAGAGAAATAGAAGAAAATTCAGTACAACAAAAACTTTTTGATTTTGTAGAAAGGATGGGATCTATTCTTGAAATATTGGAAGCTGGCACGCAGGCTACTTCCAATACTGAGCAAGATACTAAACAGCATGAGCTTGAAAGGTTGCTTGATGATGCGAAGCGGGACTTAAGAAACGCTCGTGCTTTTTTCAGTAGGGATCAAGATATTAGCGAAACTTTATTCTACCAACAATTTTCAGCCATTTTTGGAGAAGAAGAAGCCAAAGAAATATGGGCTGCTAGAAATTGGAATACAAACATTGTGTTAAGGGATCTAGTTCTTGTTCTAATGGACGATCCTAAACTACGTCAGAACATAGAACAAAAAGGTTTCAATTTGGCGGAAATAGTTAACATACTCTCACAAGAGGATGAATTTAGAAGAATTGCAACTGAGTTACCTGAGACAGATCAAAAATCGCTTGCTCGTTTGCGTGAAGTTATCTGTGCCTAACACTGCGTTGGTGCGGACGGAACAGAGATTATTAGTGGGAGTTCAGAGGCATCTGCCGCCGCACAACTTCACCGATGACAAGCAGTTCTCCCTGGATTTCTTGAACCGAACGATCAAACCGATCTCCTGTCTCTCCTGGAAACAGCCGCAAGTCTAGACACTTTTTTACCATCCAATCGAGTTCAGTTTCGGTATCCGTTTCAGCAATTCCCACGAGCAGGTTCAGCCCTCGCCCAATCCTGCCAACCACTTCCCCGTCAATTGTGACTTGAGAAGCTTGAACTCGTTGAACGACAACACGCATAGATCCCAAAAGGACGGCAACAAAGCAGAGATTAAAACAAGGGCGCTCGTCGCAAATCGCTTGCCCTACGCTCGCCCCCAGAAGTTTTTAGTTTAGCAATTGAGTTAACCAACTGAGACGACGCCAAAACGGTTCGCTGTTTGGTCAATCTTGGTCATTCAGCTTTCTGGCTAGACTTCCTCAGATAAACAGTCCTGCAACTGCTGTTTGAGTTTGTCGTGATCCAGGTTTTGCCCAATCAGCACAAGCTGGAGTTTAGGGTTGCCATTCCATTCCTCATCGTCTAGGGAAAATCGCTTGCCGCTGAGGTGGAAAATGTGACGTTTGGGGCTTTCCTGAAACCACAGAATTCCTTTTGCTCGAAAGACCGTTTCAGGAAGCTGATGATCCAAAAACTGCTGAAACTTGCGAATCGCAAAAGGTCGATCGCTTTGAAAGGACACCGAGGTAAACCCATCAGCCTCTAAGTGGTTCGAGTGGTGGTGATGCTCGTGATCGTGATGCTCGTGGTCGCAGGCAGAATGGTCGTGATGGTCATGAGAGCCGTGGTCGTGATGCTTGTGGTCATGAGAGCCGTGATCATGAGAGCCGTGGTCGTGATGCTTGTGGTCGTGATGCGGGTCAGCACTAGGAGCAAAATATTGATCAGACTGAAACAATCCGACACTCAGAATTAGCGGTAAGGAGACTTTCGACTGCTTAGTGCGTAAAATTCGAGCACCTTCCTTAACGTCTCGAATCTTAATTTCCAGGCTGTCTAAATCGGCTTCATCGACCAGATCTGTTTTATTCAGCAGAATGATGTCGCCATAGAGGATTTGGTTGTATGCCGCCTGGCTGTTAAACAAATCTAAACTGTAGTTTTCTGAATCGACCAGGGTGACAATCGAGTCGAGCCGCGTCATATCGCGCAGTTCAGTACCTAAGAAGGTGAGGGCAATCGGCAGAGGATCGGCTAACCCGGTGGTTTCTACGACCAGATAATCAATCCGATCTTGCCGCTCCAAGACGCGATAGACGGCATCGACCAAATCGTTATTAATCGTGCAGCAAATACAGCCATTGCTGAGTTCCACCATGCTGTCGTCGGAGCCTTCAACGGAGACAAGCAGTTCGTTGTCAATGCCAATCTCGCCAAATTCGTTGACCAAAACCGCCGTTTTTAAGCCTTCCTGATTGGTCAGGATGTGGTTCAGCAGGGTAGTCTTGCCGCTGCCTAAAAAGCCTGTGATGATGGTAACTGGAAGTCCGTGTTTGGAGTGATCCATCGAGGAAGATGCAATCGAGGAAACTGCTGATGTCATAGCCTAGTGGGATAAAGCTTCAAAAAAATATCACAACACAAGCAATGTTCGCAGAAATCCTGAACAGCGCTTGTACATCTCCCTATTATTGCGTATCCCATCTCAATGAGCGTTAAATAATGATAATCGTTCTTGTTTGCTCCGATTCAGCAGGCAAAGTTCGGAGGGGAGAGTAGTAAGCTGTAGTTGAAAAAGAATCACGTTGAAATTGGGTGAGACTGATGCGGAAATTTTTGCCTTGTGGTGATCGAATTTCGGTTGTCGGAACCACTGGCTCTGGTAAAACCACCTTGGCGCGAAGCATTTCCCAGCATCGGCAGATTCCTCACATTGAGCTAGATGCCCTCCACTGGGATGCCAACTGGACAGCCGCCTCAGATCAGGTTTTTCGGGAGCGGGTCACGCAGGCATTGCATGGAAGCACTTGGGTTGTAGACGGCAACTACAGCAAAGTGCGCGATATCGTTTGGGGTCAAGCCGATACCGTTGTTTTTTAGACTATCCCTTCTGGCTGGTGATGCAACGGCTGATGCGACGAACTTTACAGCGATCGTTGAAGCAGGAAGAACTTTGGAACGGCAATCGAGAAAATTTTCGCACCTCGTTCTTCAGTCAAGATTCGATTTTGCTGTGGATGCTGCGAACCTACAATCAGCGACGAAAAAAATATCCGCTGCTGTTTCAGAAGCCAGAACACGCCCATCTGTTGGTGATTCATCTACAATCTCCTCAACTGACACAGCAATGGCTGTCAGGCTTCTAGACGGGTTTTAGCGTCCTTCTATTAAGAAAACTTATGTCAACCTGGCGACAAGATGGGTTTCACCTTCTATTGGGACTAACGCTAGCAATGGTGTTTTTTGGCGTGGCTGTGGTGGTGGGCGGAGGGCTAATTCTGCTCCTCAGCGCCATTGCTCCATCGAGCGTCCGCGATGCTATGAATGAGTTTAGTCAACTTTTGCAGGCAGGTTTGCTGATCACGGCGCTACTAGAAATTATTGCCTGGTACTTTTTACCTCGGATCGGCTTTGTCCACCCCATACTGGCTCGTCGGATGACCACTGGCATGGCAGCAGTTGCCCTGTTTATGATGGTGTCGCTGTTATTCTCTCTGTAGCGTATCGCCTTGGGGTTGGGGCAGGTTTTGCCAAAGTCTCTGAGTCAAGCTGACCATATTTTTCGCTAAACCTGTCCGGATAGAGATATTTGCTGGCAATCTTTGAAGGGAGGAGGGCAACGAAAGTGACCGCAACTGGAGATCTCAAGCAAGCCCTCACTCAGCATTTGCAGCAGCTTTGCCGAGAGCGTGATCCGTTTTTGGCAACGGCAGGACATTTCTATGCTCAGCAGTATATTCGGCAGCAGTTGGCGCAGTGGGGCGTAGTTGAACCTCATGCCTTTGAGTTTCGCGGGCAGCAGTACCAGAACTGGATTTTGGATCTGGCTGCGGCTGAAAGTCCTGCGGCTCCTACCCAACCTCCGATTCTCATTGGTGCTCACTACGATACAGTCCCCGGCTCTCCGGGTGCAGACGATAATGCTACAGGAGTCGCGGTGTTGCTGGAATTGGCTCGCTCGCTCGCGGCCCAACCGATTCGGTATCCGGTGCGCTGCGTGGCTTTCGATTTAGAAGAGTATGGCTTAGTGGGCAGCACTGCCTATGCCGAAGCGTTGCGGCAACAAGGATACCCCCTTAGACTAATGCTGTCGCTAGAGATGTTGGGCTATTGCAATCAAACGCCATATTCGCAAAACTATCCGCCCGGACTCAGCTACTTTTACCCCAATCAAGCTAATTTTGTGGCTCTAATTGGCAACTGGCGAACGATTCCAGATTTGCTGCGGCTGACCAGTTCCATCCGTCGGCTCGGAGCAGTCCCCTGCGAGTGGTTGCCTGCTGGATCTCAGGGGAAACTTGTACCTGATACGCGCCGGAGCGACCATGCGCCGTTTTGGGATCGAGGCTACCCAGCCATTTTGGTGACGGATACTGCAAATCTGCGGAATCCTCACTATCACCGCCACAGCGATCGACTAGAGACCCTAGATATTGATTTCCTCACCCGCGTTTGCCAAGGACTGGTCGAAGGGCTGCGATTGCTGTAACTGAAGACTTGGCTCAAACCCAGAAGCATCGGTTTGGCTCTCTACATGACTCTCTATAATGGAACAGGTTTGTCAGTGCTTCGGTCAATTAGACCAGCTAGAGATTTATGCGCTTTGAATCGGGTCAACCGCTCCATCTGCCACCCTTGCCGCCCTATGAAGCCACCCTGCTTTCGTCGCTGGCTTTTTTTCGTAAACAAGAGCGCACCACTCAAGCTCTTAACTGTTTAGCCATGTATTTGCGGCAGAGTGAAGCGCGCGTCATGGCAGAAGTTCGCTTTTATGCTCAGCAGTTAAACATCGAACCCGAAGCGCTATTAACACTGATTCATCACAATCCAGAGCAAGTGGAAGCTTTGTTGAAGGATCATCTCCAGCAGGGGTTAAATCTATCGGAATAGGGTTTAGCAATCTAAATTTGCTCACTAAAATACAGAGACTATTCAATTAGCGATGTCATATTTTTCCCTCATTGAAATCTGCTTCACTTTGGCTTAATTGAGCCTTGAGTGGTTTGAGGTTTTGATGTAGTCTAAACGGAGACGGCGCTAACTGAAGACAAAATCAGTTAAAGTTTTAACATCCCTGTAACTTTTCCCTTTGATGCAACCTTTGATGCAACAATGCGGCTGCAACAGTGCAACCGTCATCTGGGTTTAGAGTCCCTGCACTAGCAATTGCAGCTTCTACCTTACAGGAGAATTTCGCTTCATTTGCTCAGCATCCTACCTACCCTGTTTTTATCAGAAACTCAGGCCTTTCTAAGTCTCTACTCAGAAGATAAAGATAGGATCAAGTCGGTCTCAGGGAAACAGTTGAAAGTTGGTAAAGTTTACACCCTTCAAGTATTTTTTGCACAGAGGCAATTCTGCGTGGAAGTTGTTACTATTCGAGCAATTGCTGCCGCAGATTTTAATTGCTAGTGTGCCTTGAGAGGGAGCTTGAATGAAGTTGAAAAATGAGAGCAGGGGCAAAAATCATTCTTGAGCAACTTACCCACAAGCTGATTGCTGAACCTCCTGAGCTAAGATCGAGATCCTTTTCTACTCAACACGATTTTAGCTACAGATTTTCTACCGCTGAATTTTAAGAAGATTTTGAGACGCAATTAGGTAAATCCAATGCTGCGCTATAAAGGCTACACCACAATTCTTCAGCTAGATCCAAACTCCCGCATTTGGCATGGGCGAGTGACGAATATTCAAGATGTGGTGGCCTTTGAAGGCAGAACGCAGATCGAAGCTGAGCGGGAATTTCGTCGCTCTGTCGATGCTTACCTGAACTTTTGTCGAGTCATTGAGCGCATACCTGATCAGTCAGCTTTTCGCCATAGGGCTGAATCTATGAATTCTGCAACCGAAACCCGACGCGGACAGGATGATAACTTCGACTTTTTGAAAAATATTGGCTGAAAAATATTAGCTGGGAAACCGCATTACCATAATCCCATTTTCCCACCGCTCAATCATTGCAGCTGTCAGAATTTGTTTCTTTCCTTGTAGCCTTCTGCCGCTATCGTTTTTTGAACTTACTTTAAACCACTCCACCACCTAATACCGATTTAAACAAACTTCGTGACAGATTTTGACGCCAAACCATCCCCCTCAGTCCCCCTTATTAAGGCTACCGTGTCCACAGATCTTGCATTGGAAGTTAAAACCCTGCTTGATCCCCCTCAATTCCTCTATGTCCTTTGGACAGGCTACGCCAACAAAAGGGGGACTTCAAGCCAGTTTTGGGTCGGTTCCCTCCTTTCGTAAGGGGGTTGGGGGGGATCGTTCGACTTAAGGGGATGCCGGAGGCAGGGGGATCTGATCTGACTGGTTCACAAATCAACTTGGTATAACTTCACGATAGGAGTGCCTGTCGAAGTCAGAGTGCGGAAGCCCGAAAAATATAGCTCAAAAAAAATGCTCTAGCTCCAAATGCTGCGGTTTAGCGGGCTACGCGATTTTTTCAATCAGTAGGCGCTTAGGCTTCAACATAGGTACGCTGTCGGGTTGAGAAATCGGTTGGGAGAAGGTGTAGTAGGTGGGTGAACGCAGGCTAACCCATACGGTGTGGCAAAGCTCAGATACGGTAAGGATGAAAGGAGTTCGTTGGTTGATCAGTGTAAATAGCAAATGATAGGCTTGCAGGTTGTCTTCTGTGCCAAATTCTAAAACCTTGCCGTATAGCTCATCTGAGTAGCGAACGCCCTGATGAATTCGACTGTTAAACACAAAATGGAATAGAGAAGTCGAAGCTTCTGGTGTAATTGTCAGCGCCATTGCGGGGAGCAACGCCAAAAATTTTAGATTCAAAATCCAAAGAATTTTTTGCTCAATTTCAGCCTGATCCTTGTAGGGGTTGGTGCTGCTGTTGGTGCCGCTGAGCTGATGCAAATGCACTAGCATCTCTAGCTCTTTCGTTTTAATCCTCAAGTCAAGGTCGTGGGTGTAAATTTGCCCCAATAGCTGATCTAAATCGGTCTGAAAATAAGAATAAATACCTACGCCAGAACGAGGATAGTTGAGGTCGCCAACATACTGACGCAATAGTTTGCGAATGTAATATTTTGTGAAGGGTGGCAGCATGGGAGTTGTAATCAATAGAAGAGTCAGAACACCGATTAATCTTTGTTAGAACAAAGCAATCGGAAGCAAATGTGAAAAATAAGTAAGCCCTTATAGATAGAGAATCACATACTTTGAGGCTGATGTCTACGGGTAAAAATTGGCTAAATGTGGATTTGGAAAAGATTTAATGCAGAAAAAGCAATTTAGGCTGAGTGCAATGTAAGAAATTGCGTCGCCAGATTAGATTTACTAAAGTTCAATAAGTAGGAATTAAGCCATTCAAATACTTAATTTGAGTCTTAACCTGCTCTTTAAAATAAAGCTTTGATATAGACAACACTGTATGGATACTGTCGATTAACGCCTATTGATGCTTCACCTCCGATAAAAGAAATTAATATGCTCAAGATCCATAGAACACTTCAGGAAAAATTGATGCAGCGCTCGCTACAAATTAGCAGTTTAAAACGAGCGCGCCATTCATGATTGCTTGAATCATAATGGCTTAGATGATTGTACCAAGATAGGCTGCTCAGTTTAGTTGCAGAAAACGCAAACCCACATCAAGTTATTTGGGGTGCAGGACGTGAAGAAATTGATGGTTGTTTCAGGGTGATCACATTCAGTGTGACCCGCAAATAGAGCGTTGAATGGGGAACATTTTAGCGGTTGCTCTCCACGTTGCAGCAGCTACCGACTCTCAGAAAATCCGTCATCATAGTAAAGGTGTAGCGTTTTCTCATTTGAGGCAGCAATGGGAGAGTTCGATATTCAAGCGCCGTTCGAGCCGATGGGCGATCAGCCTAAAGCGATCAAGCAACTCACCAAATATTTGAAAACAGGGCATCGCTACCAAACCCTATTGGGAGCGACCGGAACCGGTAAAACTCATTCTGTGGCTAGAGTCATTCAAAATGTCGGCAAGCCCACGCTCGTGCTGGCACATAACAAAACTTTGGCAGCGCAACTTTGCAACGAAATGCGCGAGTTTTTCCCAGACAACGCCGTCGAGTATTTTATCAGCTATTACGACTATTATCAGCCGGAGGCATACATTCCGGTGACAGATACTTATATTGCCAAAACTGCCTCAATCAACGATGAAATTGACATGCTGCGGCACTCGGCAACCCGCTCGCTGTTTGAACGCAAAGATGTGATTGTGGTGGCATCGATTAGCTGTATTTATGGTTTGGGAATTCCGTCGGAGTATTTGAAGGCTTCAATTCCGTTCAAAGTTGGCATGGAGGTGGATCAGCGGCAGATTCTACGCGATCTGGCTTCGGTGCAGTACGAACGGAATGACTTAGACGTGGGGCGAGGCAAGTTTCGAGTCAAGGGGGATGTGCTGGAAATTGGCCCTGCCTACGAAGATCGGCTGATTCGGATCGAGTTTTTTGGCGATGAGATCGACGCAATCCGCTATATTGACCCGATCACAGGTGAAACGCTGCAAAGCATGGATGCCCTGAATGTCTACCCAGCGCGGCACTTTGTGACTCCCGATGATCGGCTTGAAGAAGCCTGTAATGACATTGAGCAAGAATTAAAAGAACGTTTAGTTGTACTCGAAGGTGAAAATAAACTGCTCGAAGCTCAACGGCTAGAGCAGCGCACTCGGTACGATTTGGAAATGCTGCGGGAAGTGGGCTACTGCAACGGCGTGGAAAACTATGCCCGTCACTTGGCGGGTCGAATTGCCGGAACCCCACCTGAATGTTTGCTTGATTACTTTCCAGAAGATTGGCTGCTGGTGATTGACGAATCCCACGTCACGATTCCCCAAATTCGCGGCATGTATAACGGCGACCGTTCGCGCAAAATGACGCTGATTGAGCATGGCTTCCGGTTGCCGAGCGCTGCCGATAACCGTCCGCTGAAAGCAGAAGAATTTTGGCAAAAGGTGAATCAGTGCATTTTTGTTTCTGCCACGCCCGGACTGTGGGAGCTAGAAATCTCAGATGGCAAGATGGACATTCAATCAGACGGCAAGGCGGAGATCAAATCCTACCTTCCCGGAACAGGGCGAGTAGTCGAGCAGGTGATTCGTCCGACGGGGGTGGTTGATCCAGAAATCTTTGTTCGCCCCACCGATGGACAAATTGATGATCTGCTGCACGAGATTCAAGAGCGCACTAAGCTAAACGAGCGAACGTTGGTGACGACGCTGACGAAACGTATGGCAGAAGACTTAACCGAATACTTGCAAGAACGAGCGGTTCGCGTTCGCTATCTACATTCGGAGATTAACTCCATCGAACGAATCGAGATTCTCCAAAATCTACGCGAAGGTGACTTTGATGTACTGATTGGCGTGAACTTGCTGAGGGAAGGCTTAGACTTACCAGAAGTCTCGTTAGTAGCAATTTTGGATGCCGATAAGGAAGGCTTCCTGAGAGCTGAACGTTCGCTGATTCAAACCATCGGACGAGCAGCGCGGCATATCCGGGGACAAGCCATCTTGTATGCCGATAATATGACCGACAGTATGGAGCGGGCAATTAGCGAAACCGAACGGCGGCGCAAGATCCAGCTAGACTACAATGAAAAGCACGGCATTACGCCCACCCCCATCATCAAACGCTCGAATAACGCGATTCTGCAATTTTTGGAGGTGTCGCGTCGCCTCACAGCCCAAGAGTTGGATCAAGCCTATGAGCAAGCGGATGATCTGCCACTGGACAACATCCCCGATTTGATTGTCAAACTAGAAGCCGAAATGAAAGAATCTGCCAAAAAGCTGGAGTTTGAAGAAGCCGCTAAATTACGCGATCGAATCAAGCATCTGCGCGATCGGCTGTTGGGCAAACACTGAGTTGGGCAGACTTAGCGATAATCCGATTGGTTTGCCGCAAAGAGGGCAAAACTTGCCCCCATCCAGGGAAAGCTGGTTCTCATAAATCGCAGCCGCCGTAAATTACCGCAGCCGAAATTTCATCATCAACGGTAGGTGATCAGAAGCTTGCGCTGCTTGCTGAACCACCTGCACCTCTAACGGCTCAATTCGGTTAGGAGTATAGAAAATATAGTCCAGTGTATCGTCTGGCATATTCGACGGGAACGTTAGCGCTGATTTGTTTTGCAATTGTTCAATATTGACGGCTGACTCTAAGCGAGTCGATTCCAGCAGCAGATTGATGGTAGGGTTTGTTTCGGTGGTGCGAGTCAGGGAGCTATTAAAATCTCCAATTAGCAGCACCGGATAGTCGGCGGCGTAGCGCTCCGCGAGGTCTTTTACAACCTGCGTTTGGTTGAGCCGCGTTGGTTCGTCGAAGGCTTCTAGGTGAACGTTGATCAAAATTAAGGGAATTCCGTTGAGGTCAATCTCTGCCACTTGCGCGACCCGATCGAGATAAAAAGCGCGATAGAAAAAAGATTGGCTTCTGACGGGTTCCAGCACAATCCGTTCGCTGCGGGTAATCGGGTAGCGGCTCAGAATCGCTTGCGCTGCCACGGTGCGGGCGAAATGGTTTTTGATTGGCAGAAAGGGAAACGGCACATAGTTTTTATCCCAATTGATGCCAATTGCAGCAGCCCGAAATCCCAAAGCTTTGGAAAGCTCTGTCACTTGATTAACGTTGTAGGAACGCTTGGCGGCAATGTCGATTTCTTGCAGCCCCACAAAGTCAGGATTTGCAGGTTTCAGTGCGGTGACAGCCGTTGTGAAGTTGCCCTCAAAGAGTTGTGGACTGGGTTCAACTGCTTGTTGAGTGCTAGCGGCGTTTGCCAATCCAGACAGATAGCCGATGTTGTAAGTGATCACAGTGAAAGCATCTTGGCTGCTGGCTTCTGAACTAGCCTGATAGGTAACGATTTCGTTGTATTGCGCTTTGGAATAGGAGCCTGCACTCGCCCAGAAAAAGAAGATCGCCAGCAAAACTAGCGGAGCAGAAACCGTGAATGCCAGAAGTTTGAGAAGCTGCATCGAATCAATTGGAATGAGTGGAGCTATACAGAGGATACCCTACGGTTTAGAGCCTTTTTACTATGGGAGATGCAGCAACCTCAATACCAGAGTCGAAGGCTGATTCCAGAACGGCTCGATCAATCGGACAAGTTACCATAACAAACAGTCAGAGTTTCCAAGACTGCTTGCCGCGATTGCTCAATGCTACGGGTGTGCCTGCGGTCTCCAAAATTGATAACCGTGGTCTTTGGCGAGTTTGACCGAATCTTTATAGTTCCCCAAAGCAGCCATCGATGATTGTATTGATGCGATGACCCAATTGCTGAACCAAGTCAAGGCTAGGGCAGTATCATACCGAATTCACTGCGGCATCAAGCGTAACGTGTGCTCGTGCTTTGATGGGTTTTGATCTCATCTTTTCGCTGGCAGTGGCGCTTCCCTAAGTCAGAGCACATCAAACTTAGCCATGCATTCAAGCAAGCTTCATAAAGAGAAGAAGCAATCAACTGATGTACTTGGTGAGAGCATTACTAAATTCTTCGTAGGGTTTAACACCCACAATTGTTTCTGCTAGTTCGCCTTGCTGGAAGATCATCACAGCAGGAATGCTGCGAATTCCAAATCGTTTGGCAATCGACTTGTTAGCATCGAGGTCTAGCTTGAAAACTTTGGCACGACCGTCATACTCCCCTGCCAGTTGATCGATTAAAGGAGCAACCAGTTTGCAAGGCCCACACCAAGTAGCGGTGCAATCTACTACCAGCAGTGGTTCAACCTCTAGCAAGGCATTGAACTCGGTTTCGTCTTGAATATAAGCGGCAGTCATGCAGTCTCCTGTAAAGACCACATTATCCCATGAGAACGCCATAAGAGGGGATGTGCATGAACACAGGCTGACACCGCCGATTTGAAATCAGGACTTCTTGCGGTCAACCGCAAAACCTATCTGCACAATTCGACGACCCGATATGGGAATCACCAGATCGACATCGGCTGAGTTTTTCGATTTGAAGTCGAGCAACCTGCCAGCGGTGAAACTGTCCACATTGTAGGCATGTTCAAGACCGAGATCAAAATGCAGCAATCAATATCTTGAAGCAAGGATTAAATACGGTGAGGTACACCGGATTAAACTGGTTTACAATCTGCTCGACTGATTCACATCTATACTGTGTTCTGCTGAAAACGATGAGATAAGCAAAGACGGTCTGCTTATTTGCGTTGTTCCACATTGTAAGCAGTCTTTCCATTTTTTTGGTGTCTCCCTCAATTGCCTTTATCTGTTCAGCATCTGGATTTTTAGGATTTTGTAAGTACTTCAATTCAAAAATCAAAGCAGTGCCATTACCACCATACACGAATTGTTTTGAAGGTAATTTTCGGAGTGTAATGCCATCATTTTCTATTTGATTAAGCAGCCGTAATGCTCTTGGTTCTAGGGACTGTTTTAAAACCCCAGCTAGAATAGAAATAGTTGTATTTCAAAAATAACGAACAGACATTGGTCGCACGCAATCCCATTTCACGTAAAGACTTAACCAATCAACAATGGCAACGATTACAACCTCTGTTGCCCAAGCCAAGTCCCAAAGGTGGACGACCTGCCAATGATCAGCGCACCATCATCAATGGCATTCTCTGGATTCTTCGCACGGGTGCGCCGTGGCGGGACTTGCCTGACTGTTATGGTGCCTGGGAAACCGTCTCAGGGCGCTTCTATGCTTGGCGTAAGCGAGGACTGTGGCAACAGATTCTCGCGCAGTTGCAGCAGCAATCTGATGCCGCAGGCGAGTTTGGCTGAAAGCTTCACTTCGTCGATGGCAGTGTGCTCCGAGCGCATCAACACGCGGCTGGGGCAAGCGGCAGTGATGCCGACTCCGAAGCACTGGGCTATAGCAAAGGTGGGTTTAGCACCAAGATTCATCTGCGCTGTGAGGACAATGGCAAGCCCGTGACCTTCTTGCTGACAGTGGGACAACGCAACGAGGCAACCGTATTCGAGTCCTTGATGGCGCAAGGCGAAGTCAAACGCCCAGGACCGGGACGACCGCGTCTGCGTCCGCAACGAGTCGCAGGCGATAAAGCTTACACGGGACGACCGATTCGGCTCTACTTGCGACGACGTGGGATCGGTGCTGTGATTCCCCGCCGCTCGAATGAATCTCGACAAGGAACACGGTTTGACCGTCAGGCGTATCGAGAACGCAATCGCATTGAGCGAACCATCAACCGTTTCAAGCAGTTTCGTCGCATTGCTACACGCTATGAGAAACGAGCACAGAACTATCTTGCCATGCTTACCATTGCTGCAATTCTCTGTTGGCTTTAGGTTTTAAAACACGCCCTAGAAGAGATGACCCAAGCAGTGATTGCATCGATTGTGGGCTGGGACTCCATTCTGAAAGCGCTATCTGTAGCCGGTATTTAAGGAATTGGTATTACTACATCAAATTTTAGTCACACCCCCATGAAGAATTCGCTCAACCGTTCATGACAGTTGAACTTGAGGAACTCACTGCAATCCTGCTTGAAGTTACGCTGCTGTTGCAACCGGATTGTTCGGGGATTGCTCGGATTTCTTGCGTTTAGCGGCTCGTTTTTTTACCGTCGGATAACGGGGACGCGGAGTTGGCTTGTGCCCCTTAACTCGTCCTGGCGATTTACCACGGGGTTTGGGCGCAGGGGCAGGGGTGCCAATCGCTGCCAAAATGCCTGCAAAGGCTTGTGCCACCCCGACCGGGGGTCAGCCAATCCTGAGGGGCTTGCCAGGGAAGGGGTAGTCGATACAATCCTGCCGAGCTAACCACAACTGCCAACTGAGCAACGGCATCAGGCTACTCCACTGCTCGGCTGCCGCTAAGGAACTGAACTGCGGATGTGTCCAATATAACCGCTGCTTGGCAAAGCGATACCAATGTTCCAATGCAAAGCGGCGAACGTAGTGCAACCCCAGGGTTTCTAAGGGGGGCATCTGCTCGCCTAACCATGCTAACCACAAGGGAGTCAAGCGAGGCTTGCTGTTCTGCGTCTCCAGTACCTCCACCCGCAGCAGTTCCATTGCCCGGCTGGGGGATTTGCGAAAGTGGTATGCACTCCAACGGCTCACCCGCACTCGTCCAAATTTGGGGTCATCCACTTCCACGATTTCGCTAGGAATACTCCAAGTCTCAGGCTCATTGAGTTTCATCTTGTGTCCATGCTTGGCAGGTGCGCCTCGTCCTCGATAGGCAGGGGGTGCTCCATACACATAGCGGTTGGCGACAATCCGCAGCAGTAAGTCTGCTTCAATGCCTGCCGTCTGGTTGACAAAACTGGCATTACCATAACCTCGGTCGTAGATCGCCAACGGACGCACTGCCAACTGGCGAGTGACTTGCTTGAGTTGGAACGCGGCTTTACTGGCTGGCGTTTCAAAGCTGGTGATGCGATCATGGCGCAACGGTAATGCCCAACTGCCTTGCGCTTCGGCAATCCAGGCTAAGGTGCTATAGCTTTGTCCGGCACTGGTGGCATGCCCTACTCTCCCGCTCAAGGTGCGGTCTTTTAAGTGCTGGGCCGCAGGACGATTCCACCGACTCGCATCGCCTGCCAGCAACGGTTGCTGCTGAGTCGGAAGCTGCTGCACCAAAAACTTCAACAGCTTTGACCGAGGCAGACGACTATCCCGCAGGGCTGCATAGGTACTCGACCACTGACGGCGAAACACTGGACTTTGCGACAGGTTCACAAACGACCGGATGCACGCACTGACCAACACCGCATCCATCAGGTCAAACAGGGCATCTCTGGCGTTCCCCAGGCAGTCATACAATGTTTGGCGAAATTGCTGAAGTTCGTTGAAAACCATAGGGTCAATGTTGCTTGTTACTTCATTGACCTTACGGCAGTCGGTGGCTCTCATTGACTGCCTTTCTCTACGCCATTAGTCCAAACTAAAGTCAGTAACCACAGGTTTGGATACCGGAGCCATTGCTTCGGCAAAATGGGCTAGCACCGCTGCATCAATCCGGTCAGTTTTCGCCAAGCGTCCCGATGCTTTGGCAAAGTCTTGTGCTCGTTTGGGATTGATCAGCGCTACAGGCAGTCCTTGCCGTTGCAATGGTTGGACGATGCCTCGTTCCATTCCTCCGGGTGACTCCAGCACCACTAACTTGACCTCAAGGGGTTGCAGTTGAGCCAGGAGTTCTGCCCATCCTGTGTTGATTACTTACTCTCAGATCAGTTCCAGCAGGACGCAGAGCCACATCTAACCAAGCTTGGCTGACATCAATGCCAACCCATTGCGCTTCTCTGACAATCGTTACCATCGTCATGCTCCTGACTCATGTGGGTTCTATCGTTAACTCAACCTTGTCCGATGCGGGTTCAAAGACCCTGGCGATTTTTCGAGTCTGGATAGAGAGGTGAGCAGCGACCTAGACTAAATCTCGGCTTTCACAACCTGGGGGGAGTCGGTCTACTGCTCTGCTCTTAAGATACAAGGGGGCACAAACCCCTCGAACATCGTTAAAAATCTGGAATCTCAGCCATTTTCCGAGTAGAACAGAGTTAGTGTTTCTGGAAATCTACCGATGGAATCTTTGGCAGCAGGCATAATCGCAAAATTAGTATTTGATGAGTTTGTGAAAGCAGGGACAGGCGAGGCGGCGAAACGCTCGGTGGGTGGCGCAATTGAGCTAGTGAAAAACCTGCGGGGCAAAATCAAAGCGAAGTTTCAAGGTGATGCCAAAGCCGAGAAAGCAATCCAAGCAATCGAAACAGACGGTTCACAACCTGCCCTTGCAAAACTAGAAACCTATCTAGAGGATGCGATGGACGAAGACAAGACTTTTGCTACCGAAATCCGGCAAATGGCACAGCAGATTATCAACATCCAGAATCAAAACACCACGACGCTGAATCAGCAAAACCTCAACTACGGACGCGACCAAAACATCATCAACCAGCCCCAAGGTGACATCAGAATCGGTGGTTCCTGAGTATGGATCAACGAAACATCAATAATGGACGTGATCAAAACGTCATCAATCAGCCTGGAACTGTCAACTTTGTTACAAATGTAATTATTGATGGTTTTCCTTCGATAGAATCTCAAGACATACCTCCAGCTAGAAAGATAATCAACTACATTGGGGCGCTGCTCTTTTTAATTGCTGTTCTATGCTGGTGGTCTTTGCTTAATCTTTTTTCAAAATGTGCATTTCCATTTAAGCGAATTTTTGCTCTCGTCCTAGCCTCAATTTCGCTTATGCCAACTCCATCCGGAGAGAGTGAGAATGTTTTAAGCGCACTTTGGCGCGAGGTTGAGCAGCAGGTTAAAGAGAAGCTCAATTTAACCAAGCAAGATTTAGAGATAGGCGATATCAGTCAACAAGAATACAGTCGCTTAAACAAACAGGCGTTAGAGGTTGGGTTACTGAAAAAACTTATAGAAATTCTTACTAGCGGAGCTAAAAATAAGAGTCAAGACATTGATAGAGTTCTCGAAATATTACAACAGCAAGAGGATCACTTCTCTCTTAACCTGAGACAGGTAAGAAAGAAAATTGATCCTGATTTAGGTAAAGTACAAGAAATCCTGAATACAGTTGGAAAATCTCCTGTAGAGGTAGATTATGAAAGAATTAATGCGGTATTGAATTCTTTGGTTTGTAAATTTACTTTGGCTTCTAAACCTTCACCGGAGCAAGCCGAAAATTTACTAGAAGAGTTGCAACAAATTGTGATGAATAATCCACACAATATTCACAACTCTAGAACCGGTACTTTACTTAATGTACTAAATTTATTGAAATGGATTGCTTCAACAGATTATAGTAAGCCATTTGAATATGAATTTAAGACAGAAATTGATTTTGCTAGAAAATACAAAGCAATGGAGCTTATTGTAGAGCAGTCACTAGAGCTTCTTAAAGCAATTATTGCAAATATTTCTGATAACACTTTAGATTCAATCAAACTAGGAATTGAGGAGCAGTGGATAGCCGAAGTTTTGCTGTATGGTTTCAATTCAAAGGGAGCATTAGTTGAATTAGCTTTAGAGATCGATTGGAATAAATTCAATCAATCGCGTAATCATTCTGTCTCTGATGGGATGGTAAGTGTTAAATGGGGTAATAGACCGATTGAGATAAGTAAGATAACAAATCGTTTCAGTGAGGTTTTAGAAAGTAATAATCTTTCTACTGAATGGAGAGTAGATTATCGTTCTGATATTGATGAGGAGAAAGCTGACGAAATTAATCGAATGCTTGGATTCAATAATTCGCCTGTTAATTGGGATCAGCAGGGTTTAGAAGCTCAGGAAGAAACCAGACGAGTTCAAGATTTATCTGAACTTGGCGTAAGCTTAAATTTCAAACCCAGAAAACGCAAGCGATATTCCTAAACCTAAGCATCTTTCGCTTTACTCATCCAACAAGTCGGTGGGCGCTATCGGTTTATTCACAAGCTGTTGCAGGATCACTTTGCCGCGATGCCGCTGGATTGAGGTTGGTAGAATTGAATCAAGCTGAGTAGAGTTAGCAACATGACACCTGTAGAATTTCAAGCCAAAATCGAGAATGGCGCGATCATCGTTCCTGAAGAATATCGCCAGCAGCTTGCTAATGGGGAAACTGTGAAAATAATTGTTCTTAAGCAGGAGCAAACCTGGGAAAACTTTTCTCAGCAGTTTCATCAAGCATTAGTCGATGCAGGCTATGACTCACGAGAAAAAATACTTGATCTTGTTCAAGAAGTAAAACGAGAAATGGCAGAAGAACGTCAGCAACGATTGGTAAACCGTCAGTCTGATGTTAGTGCAAGCTGATGATATAAAGAACAGTGTCACTATTGCGGCTTTTTCTCGATACAAACATTTATATATTGGGTGCAGTGAACTCAACCACATCAGAGGGGCAAATTCTGATTTGGTTAGAACAACTTGAGTCAAGTAGTCAGGTAGAGCTTGTGGTTTCAGAAGAACTTTTAGACCAAGTTGCGCGAGTTGCTAAACGGCTCACCAATAAAGACCAAGCAGGACGGTTGATCAACCGCATTCTCAAGTATCCGAGAATTTTCTATGTCTCCTTCAATAATGATGAAATTGGGTTCTGGCTGAACCAAGGTACAATCCCATCTGAAGATGTTGAGATTTACCTCACCGCTAAAACTGGCGATGCTCAGTGTTTTGTTTCCAGTAATCGTAAGTTAATCCGTACTTTAGTTACAGAAACAAAAGAATTTGAATGCTTAACGCCAGAGGAATTTATCAAGAAATATCTGCCGTCCTGAATTTGAAACCACTCGCTATCGGTTCATTCACAGGCTAGGCTCACTTTGCTGCGATGCCGCTGGATTGAGATTGGTAGAATGGAGTAAGAACAATTGATGAGTGCTTAGCTAACGTGCTCTTTCAAAATTAGGAGTCATTTCCTGGTGAATGCAACTGATTAGCTAAGTCATTTCTAGCGCGATAGATTATCCCATACAAGCTATGCTAGCCAAACACTATGCTGGAAACTCACCCAGATCAGCTAAAAGCTCTGATCAAGGCAACCCTGATTGAACTTTTGCAAGAACGCCCTGAAGAGATTGCTGATTTGCTTGTCGAAATCATGGAAGATATTGCTTTAGCAAAGGCAATTGAAGTCGGCGAAGCCACACCCACCGTGAGCCATGAAGCAATTTTTGAGATTTTAGAAGCCTGAACTGTGAAAACTGAATTTCGTGACAGCTTTCAGAGTTAGCCAACGGGAAAACTGTGAAAGTCATCGTAATTGCGTCTCCGCAAACGTTTGATCAGTTATCGCTTTGTCAAGAAGTTGTCTTCTATGTTAACTGAAGCGTTAGTGCTACCCATTCGCCTAATCGTTCACAGTCGATTACCGTGAAGCCTGCCTTGGTTAGTGCCTCTGCAACCTCTTGTTCTTGATCAGTGGTAAATCCTGCCGTAATTAATAGCCCTGAGCCAGTTTCGGCTTGTCGAATAGCCTGTCTGTAGTCAGATGCTAGGGCGATATGAATGCGACCCAGAATATTCGCAACAATCAGATCAAAACAATCAACTGGGTTGAGGGTGGTTCCAGTGTCGAGCAGCGTTCCGCCCATCCAATGTCCTAAATTGCTGCCCCCTGCTAAGCTGCCTTGTGTCACTGTGATTTTTGCCTCCATGTCATTCAGTTGCACGGCCTGATGCGTTGCTTGCACTGCGGTAGGGTCATTGTCGAGAGCCAAAACCTGCGCTCCCAGTTTCGCCATTGCCACACTTAAAATGCCTGACCCACAGCCCAAATCTAGCGTGCTCATGGTTGGAGTGACATGGCGTTCCAAAAGCCGCAAGCTGAGAACCGTTGCCGGATGTAGCCCACTACCGAAGGCGAGGGTGGGTTCTAATCTTAAAAGGATTTGGTTGGAAGTTACCTCGTAGGGGTAATGGGGCGGCAACACAACAAAGCGATCTCCGATTGGATGAATGGCAGTTGTGGTGTAGACAGGCTGCTGATCCACCATTTCCATTTCGAGAGCCGTTGTTAATCCGGTGCGCTCCAGGGGAGATAGGAGGCGATGAATCACTTCGGCGCGAGTCATGGTTTGGGAATCATAGGGAAGCGCAAGCCGCAGCGTATACGCCCAAGGTTGGTTAGAGTGAGCGCTCTGTTCTGGCTGATTTTGTTCTGGCTGATTTTGTTCTGGCTGATAGGGAGCAAGTCCCATTTCACCAGTAAAGTCTATAGTTGCCAACAACGTCCTCACCCAATCGATTGCTTCGTCAGTTGTGTGAAGGCTTAGTTCCATCCATTGCATGTGTGTATTTAGAAGGCAGAGGGTAGGAGGGGAAAGGGGGAAAGCAGAGAGCAGCGGGCAGAAGGGAATTACAGTAAGATAGAGAGCGAATCAGTATAGCTGCCTGCCTCTTGCCGCCCGCCTTTTCTCCTCACCATGCTACAACTCTCTAGCACTGTCACGATTCCGGCTCACGAAATTGAAATTAGTGCCATTCGTGCTCAAGGAGCCGGGGGGCAAAATGTAAATAAGGTGGCGTCTGCGATTCATCTGCGATTCGACATTGGGGCTTCGTCATTGCCTGAGTTTTATAAGGCGCGGCTTTTGAAGCTGAATGACCATCGCATTACTAAAGATGGAGTGATTGTGATTAAGGCTCAGGAGTATCGCAGCCAAGAGCAAAACCGTGAGGAAGCGCTGAAGCGGTTGCAAGCATTGATTGAAAGTGCGGTGGTGCGGCCAAAATTACGCAAAGCTAGCAAACCAAGCCGCCGCTCGCAGCTTAAGCGACTGGATAGTAAAACCAAGCGCGGCCAAATCAAAGCATTACGAGGCAAGGTTTCGGAATAGAGCCTGCCCATTTGGTTTCTGGAGATTATGAGTCGGCAGCCGCAAGATTTGGGTCGTAAGGTGGGCGGATGCAGCGTTGCCAGCGCGACACAGCAGTAGGCAGGGCAGGGGCAATTGGCAGGGATGATTTTTCTGGATCTAGCTGTGATCCATTTCAGCGAGAAGCCTGACGATGACAGCGCGACAGCCCCTCGCCTGTTTTTAAGGGCAGGCGCAATCAGGCGGATGCTGCAAACGTTTGACCCTGAATGGATTGATGCGCCCTAGGAGGCTGAGTTGCCGTGGGTGGGGCAA
Source organism: Cyanobacteria bacterium RM1_2_2 (assembly GCA_012033495.1). Taxonomy (GTDB): domain Bacteria; phylum Cyanobacteriota; class Cyanobacteriia; order Elainellales; family Elainellaceae; genus Elainella. Next base: position 20,998 of record JAAUQT010000055.1, read on the forward strand.
GGTGGAGCAGAAATGGAGCGATCCAGCCAGCCAGTCGCTTGCTGAAGTCGGGCTAGGGATTCTTCGGGTTGGTTTTTGAGCAAATAAACGAGTGCTGTTGCAGCTTGTTCGCTGGCTCTGGCTTTGCGGTTTGCTTTGAGGCGATGCCAATCTCCAGGTGCAATTGCTAATCGGGCTGCTAGGGCTTGGGCCAGTTCTAGGGTGCTCAGTTCAGCGAGGCGATCGGTTTCGGCGGCAGTGAGGGCTTCTGAGAAAGGTTTGGTTTGAATTGAATCAGGCATAGTAATATCGGAGGTTAGCTTGAGTCTTTACAGCCATCTCTCTTAACTCTACTACGTCAATTTCATGTCGCCTCCTTTGCCGCCACCCGATCCCAAAAATTCTTCTGGCTCTTCAGAAGCAATTGATTTTGAGCAGTCTATTCAAGAGTTAGAGCAGGCAGTGCAAGCATTGAAAGACCGCTATGCTCAAGTGCAGACCGATCAGGCACGGCGGCAAGACTTACAGCAGCAGCTTAAGCGAACACAGCAGGCATCTAACCGCAATCGGTCTGCTCAGGCACTTCAGGCTGAGTTGAAACAAATTCGCCAACAGCTAGAGCAAGTTGAAATTGCGCTAGAAAGCCAGTTGTTTTCCTGGAGTGGGCTACGGGAAATTTTTTGGCAGATTTTGCGATTTGGTGGCGTTGGGGTGATTGTGGGTTGGGTTTTGCGATCTTGGGCAGGATAGGTACGGATTGGGCTGCTTTGCTCTCCTAGTCGCTCAAATTTGAGTTGCTGTGAGCGCACGAGAGATTTTCTTGAAAGGCTTTTTTGAGAGATTTTTTGAGAAACTTTAAGGGCTAGCTTGGGCGGTTGCAAACGGTTGATCGGCAATGGCTGTTAGCCCCACTGACTCCAGTAAGGTTTGCCACTGTTGGGCTAATGCAGCGTTTGTGGGCTGTTGCTGCCGCAGCGTTGCTAGGGTGGCAAGCGCGTCATACCAGATGCCTGCCTCGCTGTAAATGGCAAACTTTGCTGGTTCGGAGGCAGTTTCTAGCTGCTGAGCTACTTCAGCACTGGGCTGTGTTTTCTGCACCCAGCCATCGGTGAACTGATCGGCAGAGCGATCTAACGGATCGCAAATCAGGGAGAAATACCAGTGATAGAGTTTGTCCGGTTCTAGAGGTGGCACACTGTCATCTGCTGGCAAGTTGACCTGCACCAACCCTGCCTGATTCGTCACAGGCATCATTGCGGTGTAGATTTGGGCATTCGACTCATCCAGCAGGACAAATTCGGCGGCAGCGGCCGTGTTGGGTGGCACATACCAAAAAAAAGTTGGATAGTCTTGCAGAGTGAGTCCCAGATTGGTTTTAGGAATCAGGGCAGTAAGGGCAGGTTGTTGAGTGGCACAGCCGCCTCGTGTTCCTCCTCCTTCGCGGCGTCCGGGCAAGCCATTGTCAGGAGGGGTGAAGCCTTGGGCGAGCGTTGGTAGGGCAAAAGGGCTGAGGGAAGTGAGGAGGGCAGCCATTATTCCAACAGCCATTATTCCAACAGCCATTATTCCAACTGGAAGCATGAGGGACGGAATCTGCTGTTTCAGCTTATTGAATGTAGCGTCAAACATAAGATTAGGACTCCTCCAGTCGTCAAGTGTGCCAACTTCACCTCAGGTATAACTCAAGCGATGCGACTACACCAGGGGATCTCTCCTCGGTTACTTGTAGCACTGTTGCAACAGAGTTCTACAGTGGGTTCTACAGTCGGGCAGCCTATCATTTGGGAAAACCAGCTTAACAATCGCTGGGTGAGTCGATCATTACCTTGGCAATCAGCAGTTTTTCACATCAGTTGCCAATGGTCATGCCAGCCTAGAGAGTGTCCTAAATCTTTTAGCGAATGGCTGATTTGCTCGGTAATTTGAATTTACTCAGTCTTGCTTGGAGCGTCTCTCATGGTTCCAGAAAAGTTTCGTCGTCAGTTGCGGCAGGAAGCTGAAAAATGGTGGACAGATGGCTTGATTGATGCCGGACTTTACGAGCAGCTTGCCGAGCGCTATCAGTTTCAATCGCTAGAACGGGATGCTAGCCATCGTTTCATTGCCATTTTGATGGGATTGGGCAGCGTTTTGCTTGGCTTAGCCGCGATTACGTTTGTGGCAGCAAATTGGCAGGTGTGGTCGCGTCCGGTGAAAGTTGGGCTGTTGCTGAGTTTACTGATTGGCGTCAATGCAGCCGGATTTTATCTATGGCGGCGGCCCGCTTCGGTGAAAGGACAACAGCGGCTCGGACAGGGTTTGCTGCTGCTGGGGGCGCTGATGTTGGGCGCAAATATGGCGCTGATGTCACAAATGTTTCACCAAAGCGGCAATGCTTACGAGCTATTTTTGGTGTGGGGATTTGGCGTTTTGGTGATGGCGTATAGCTTGCGTCTCACTTCTTTGGGCGTTTTAGCCTGGGTTTTGCTTGCCATTGGCTACTGGACGGGCTGGCTGTCTCGCACTATGGGACAGGAAGCTTCCCCGTGGCAACTTCTCGTCCAGCATATGCCGATTGCAGCGAGCCTTTTGCTGATTCCATTGGCTTATTGGTGTCGCTCGCAGGTGCTTTTTGTGCTTGGCGCACTAACTGTCACAATGGCTTTGTTCTGGAATCTGCTGTCTGCCCCAGATCAGGTTTCGCTGCCGTTTGGTTGGTTGGCTGCCATTGCCTGCACGTTGCCGCCTGCTTTGCTGTGGGGCTACACTCGGCAAATTTGGCAACCAGCGCCGCGCAGGAATGCCGCTCGGAGAGAGGCTGTTCGGCAAGAAACTATTCGGCAAGAAACTATTCGGCAAGAAACTATTCGGCAAGAGGGGGCAGTGCGTCTGGCAGCCGACCCCTTTCAACCCACGGCGCGTCATCTAGCACTTTGGTGGCTCAGTTTCTTGTTCTATGGATTAGCGTTTCGCATTTGGTGGAACCTGTCTGATATGACGCCGCCCATTGCCCAAAGCTGGAATAGCTTTTCCTTCATTGACGTGATTTTGCTAGCGGTTGTCACAGGGCTAGGCTGGCTGCAACTCCGCTACGATTTCCGGCGCGGACGCTGGCTGCAAGACCGTTCGCTGCATACAGGCACAATTGCTGTTTTTCTGGTTTTGACTGCCGGACTGCTAATTTGGAATTTTGATGTCGGCCGTCTGGATGGAATGGGGGTGTTTCTTGCGAATGTTCTTTTATTTCTGTTAGCGATTGGCTTAGTGCGAGATGGGCTGGCTTTAGGAAGCCGCAATTGTTTTTGGGGGGGCATGGTGCTGTTGGTTGTCGGCATCATGAGCCGCATGTTGGAATACAACACGGGGTTGCTGCTGAAATCGATTGTATTTGCGCTCTGTGGTGTCGGCATTATTGGCGCTGGGCTGTGGTTTGAGCGCAACGTGAAATCTGAAAAGCTGCATTCGTTCAACCGTTCTGTTTAAATATATTTCAATTTACTCAGGAGATGACTGCAATGACTTCTCACCATTCTGATCATTCCGAATCTCTATCAGAATCTTTACCGGAAACTTTGCCGGAAACCTTGCTTCAACCACAGCAGCCTCAAGTTCAACCTGCTGAAGCAACGACTCGACGTTTACCGGGGTGGCGGCTGTGGTTGCCGCTGTTGTTTCAGGTGGGGCTAGTGGTCGCGGTTCCGGCACAGGATGCTTACACCTACGCCACAGGGAAGCAAATTACGCTGCAAACGGCTCCAGTTGATCCGTATGACCTACTGCGCGGACACTATCAAATATTGAGCTACGACATTTCCCAACCGGATCAGTTGCGTCAACTTCCGGGCGGCAATTGGTTTGATCAGCAGGAAAATCAGCAAGCGTCGTTTTACGTGATTTTAGAAGCGCCTGCCGATGCAAGTGCGACACCACCTCAGCCTTGGAAACCTGTGGGAATCAGCGGCACTCGTCCTGAGCAGCTACCCGAAAATCAGGTGGCGATTCAGGGGCAGAAACCTCAGTGGGGGCGAATCACCTACGGTTTAGAAACCTATTACATGCCCGAAGCAGAACGCAACGCCCTCAACGCCAATATCAGTCAGCAACAGGGGCAGCAAGCCTTTGTCGTGGACGTGAAAGTGGATGCTAGCGGGAATGCGGTTCCAATTAGCTTGTGGGTACGCGACCAAGAGTATCGGTTTTAGGCTTAAGGCACGATCAGCACGGGGCAAGGCGAGAGGTTAATCACGCGATTGGTAACGCTTTCTGACATACCTTCTTCGGTTAGCCCCAGTCCGCGACAGCCCATGATAATCAAGTCTGCGTTGATTTCGTCAGCCACATCGCAGATGGTAAAAGCAGGATTGCCCTCGCGTTCTAGCACCTCAGCCTCAAGTCCTTGCTGACTGAACAAAGATTTTGCTTCTCCCAGGAGTTTAGCGATTGCTTCTGGAGAAGTCATGACCCGATCGGCAGCGGTTGTAGGCGGCTCCTCCTGCGCAGATTCCACAACCGAGAGCAGCACCAGCCGACTCTGAAAAGTTTTCACCATTTAGCGACCGTATCGGCGGCCTCACGCGACTCACGGCTTTGGTCGATGGGGAACAAAACAGTCTTAAACATAGCGTGCCTCACTCACTCGCAGGCTTAAAGAGCAAAAGCCAAAGACAATCACGGCTGAAATTGAAACGCTGAGGCTGAAACCTCTAGTAATACCTTACCGTCCATCTTTACTCTTGGCCGACTCTTTCATGCTTTCTTAGCGTCTTAGACTACAGAATTTTTCAAAAATCTCTACCAGGAATGATCCCGCAAGCTTATACAATACCAAATAGGTAAAAAGACTCATTTAGGGGGTTCTTGTGGCGAAGAAGTCTATAGCAAATTTATCCGCAGATGCTTTATCAGGAAAGCGAGTTTTGGTTCGGGTTGATTTCAATGTGCCGCTCGACGAGCAGGGCGACATCACGGATGATACCCGAATTCGAGCAGCCCTGCCGACGATTCAAGATCTTGCTGCCAAAGGTGCGAAGGTGATTTTAACCAGCCACTTTGGTCGTCCGAAAGGCAAAGTAGTAGACAGTATGCGGCTCACTCCAGTTGCCAAGCGGCTGTCAGAACTGCTAGGGCAAGACGTGATTAAGTGTGATGACTGCATTGGAGATGCGGTAGAAAGTGCGGTAGCCGGGATGCAAAACGGTCAAGTCGCGCTGTTGGAAAACGTCCGCTTCTACGCCGAAGAAGAAGCAAACGACGCTGAATTCGCCAAAAAGCTAGCCTCCGTTGCAGATTTATATGTGAACGATGCGTTCGGTACAGCCCACCGCGCCCATGCTTCCACCGAAGGCGTCACCCACTACCTAAAGCCCTCCGTTGCCGGATACCTGATCGAAAAAGAATTGCAGTATCTCCAAAGCGCCATCGAAGAGCCTCAGCGTCCCCTCGCAGCGATCATTGGCGGCTCCAAAGTCTCCAGCAAAATCACCGTGATTGAAACCCTGCTGGAAAAAGTAGACAAACTGCTGATCGGCGGCGGCATGATCTTCACCTTTTACAAAGCACGCGGCTTAAGCGTCGGCAAATCCCTCGTCGAAGACGAATTTTTAGACCTGGCAAAATCGTTAGAAGCCAAAGCCAAAGAGAGAGGCATCATGCTCCTCCTGCCCACCGACGTTGTAGTAGCCGACAAATTTGACAAAGACGCCAACACCCAGACCGTCAGCGTCGAAAGCATCCCCGACGGCTGGATGGGTCTAGACATCGGGCCCGACTCCGTCAAAGTCTTCCAAGACGCACTCGCCGACTGCAAAACCGTGATTTGGAACGGGCCGATGGGCGTCTTCGAGTTCGATAAATTCGCCAAAGGCACCGAAGCCATCGCCTACACCCTAGCCGACATCACCAAAACCGGCGCAACCACCATCATTGGCGGCGGAGACTCCGTTGCAGCCGTCGAAAAAGTCGGCGTTGCTGAACAGATGAGCCACATCTCAACCGGCGGCGGTGCGAGTCTAGAACTTCTAGAAGGCAAAGTCCTCCCCGGAATCGCCGCCCTAGACGAAGCGTAAGTCCTCCCCTAGCTCCCCCCAACACTGCGGGGAAGCCGCTTGGCGTCTAGAATTTGCGTCTGGAAAAAGGGTAGCTCCGAGGATAAAGCCAGTCGAAATAGCATCTTGACAGCAGCAGCCATAGCAACAGCCATAGCAACAGCCAGCCACCTCCGCAGTGAGGCGAAGCCAGCCCTCCGGCACCCCAACCATCCAGTGTGGAGGAGGTGTCGGAGGACGGGTGCGTCCTCCGACCAGGGGTTTGGGGGCAGCGCCCCCAAGCCTTCCCCCAGCCTTGCCAAAAACCTACAACGATTGCACAAACACCAAGCCACCATACAGTTGAAAAGCCCGATCC
>JAAUQT010000056.1 GCA_012033495.1 Cyanobacteria bacterium RM1_2_2
CTGAGGGTAGATTCTCACGTGTTACTCACCCGTCCGCCACTAAGCTCCGAAAAGCTCCGTTCGACTTGCATGTGTTAAGCAGACCGCCAGCGTTCATCCTGAGCCAGGATCAAACTCTCCATGTTGTTCATTTCGAGTCTCTTAGCTCCGGAACTAACTTCTTAGTCCCTGCTCTCTCAACTTGGTCCCTGAGTATCTCTACTCATTAACCTATTGCTTTAACGGGATGTAAGTGTTATTCTGGCTTCCAAACTATATCGTTTTCTAGGTTCGGTGCGCTCTTGATCGCCTCGCCTCACTTCTTAGCGCGACTCGCTCTCTCGACCGCTTTACTAATGTAGCCACTTCCTTACCCATCTGTCAATGCCTTGAGAAAGATTTTTTTGAAACCATTGGAAAGCTATCCGGCTAGAGATTTGGATATCTCTAGAAGGTGCTGTACTTTTGCTTGGAACTTCCAACGAAATAGAAGTAGTCGTGGTGTAGGGCTAATTTGTCCATTACCATAACGAACTAATACGTTCAGAGCTATCCAGTGGCTAAGGCTGTGATCCATTCCAGCTAAAGCCCTAACAATGGCAAGGCGACAGCCCCTAGCCTGTTTTGGGGGACGGGCGGGATTCGGCTGATGCGGCAAGCATTTGATCATGAATTAAGACGCACCCTAGCGGGAGCTATTTCTCCATCCTTTACGAAATACCACCACCCCAGCACAACTTGGTCGGGTTGGGTTTGTTTTAAAGGGTTGCTCCTATGCCCGATGGTGCGTAGCCAATGTCTTGAACTAACTTTGGTTAGTGGAGATATCACATGAGCAAGCAACGAGTTGTATTGACCCAAGTCACTTGCCAGAGCCTTCATAGTATCTTCCTAAGATGGAAAGGTAGGTTGTTTCTTCTACTTTCCCACGGCTTACCTTTCCCACGGCTTACATAGATTCTTTAAGCTACCGATCACATTGCGGTGAGGTGAGTCATCTAGAAATAATGATGCGTGTTGTCCCAAGTTCCAAAGAACAACAATAGAACGAGCATCACAAGATACACTCCTTGAACTGCGAGTTGCCATCACCCTCCCGTTCCGGGAAGTAAGCCTATGCTGAGGCGTTTAAGAGCGCGGGCAGCAACATCGCTGTAGCGCAACTGCCCACAGAGAATTTGCCCCATGCGTTCAGCGGCTGACGGTCGCTTGACGCCTAATTTATAGCCAATTTGCGGGACTCGGTAGAAAACGCTGGCCAATCGCTGCGCCCAAGCCATATCGCTGCCCCATTCCCGATTCATCGTTTCAGTGTATTGCTCTAGGGCATTCGCGTTGCCACCTAAAGCTTGATCGATGAATTCGGCTGCCTTCATACCACTAAAAATCGAGGGACGAATGCCTTCTGCGGTCATGGGGTCAACCACGCAGGCGGCTTCTCCAGCCAGGACAGCATTTTGCGTATGTAAAGTTTGTTCGCCGTCCCACAAGCAGAGCGGATGCCCGTATTGCCGAGTATTTTTGAAGTCAACATCAAATAAGGTGGAGTATTCTGTCAGGATTGCTTTGAAGTCTTGGGGTTCGCCACCGCGAAATGTGCCGACTCCAATCGAATAGCCATCCGCTTTAGGAAAGTTCCAAATGTAGCCGTTTTTCACCAAGCCAAACTCAAAATGGGCAACTTCTGGGCGCTCGACTTGGGTTTCGGCTTCGGCTTCCAGAGCACCAGCCAATCGTCGCTTCCGATCTTTGAACCCTAGCCACTTTGCCATCTGCCCTTTTGCACCATCTGCGGCAATCAGGTAACGCGCTTCGACCGGCTCAGTTGCCGTGTTCACCTGCCAACGGTCGTCCTTAAACTCAATGCTTTTGACTTCAGTATTGTCACGTAGTTCTGCGCCTTGCCTTTGGGCTTGCTGCACCAAAAAATGATCGAACACATCGCGGCGCACCATCCAAATCGGCTCTAAGTGCTCCAAACTTGACTCAACGGGGTCTTCCTTTTTCCAGGTAAACCGAATGGTGTTGATTTTGAGCGAAATCGCCGGAGTGAAATCAAAGTCGAACCATTGGGCGACCTGTGGAGATACGCCGCCACCGCAAGGTTTGTAACGCGGCAACGATGCTTTTTCTAACACCAGAATCGATCGACCTCGTTTGGCCAAATGATAGGCCGCAGTTCCGCCCGCTGGCCCTGCGCCTACGATAATGCAGTCATACATAGCGATTAGATTCCATTGACAGTTAAGGGAAGGGCGTGTAAAGCCATAGCTTGTAGATGACAACAGCCTTCCTCAAATTAACCCACAAAATTGTAGTCTCCTACTGAGACGCCACAATTTCGCTGAGTCATCATCACGGCCCTTCAGTTCGAGAGTTCTACGGAATACAAAATTTGTGTAAAGCTCCTAGTATGGTGAATGAAGATTGGACAAAGATGGCCGGCAATTTCCGCTGAATTAACTGCCGCATCATTGCCCTATGACTCGTCTGCGTTGGGTACATCACCACAAAAGGTATTAATGCATGATTTGGCAACTTCGGATTCAGTATGCAAATGGCACAGAGCAAGTATTGAAGTCGTTTAAGAATCGTGAAACAGCGCTGAAATGCGTTGATCAAATCTACAAAGATGGCTATCCGCTGCATTTTGCCTATGTGGTTCGAGCTAAATTAGAGGACCCAGAGGTTACAAACTTACGCTTAGGAACTCCCTAATCAATCATGAAAGTGTACATCACTTGATATAGCAGCCTTAGATGACTCGTGGGCGCAAGATCCCCGAAATTTTCAAGATTTCAGGGATCTGAACGGCTAATTCTTATCACTCATAAAGGATGGCTATATCATCAACTCCCAACTCAATTCACTGCTTCTGCAATCCAATTAGTCCAGCATTACAGCCCGGATCTGACCAAGATCCACGGAGAAAAACCCTACCGTTAGAACCCGAAATCCGCAAGCGACCACCTTTGATACACCAACGAAGCCCAAGCGGCGGATTTTGATCTGTAATTCGAGTCTCTTTGAAGAGAAGCGCACCGTTAACGACTCTGCCTCTGAGGGACATGACCCCGAAGACACTGGGATTATTTAAATCAGTGATCACCGATGTTCCGACAAACCTCGACGCTCCTGTACGCTTGAGGCTCATCTCATAATCCCAAGTGATGCCTGGTTGCGTTAGAAATCCTGCCCAATTTCCGCGAAACCGAGCTGGATTCGCTTGTCTTTGCTGTTGGCGAGTATTAGAGAGCATATTGAGCGAACTTCGTTCTAACCGTACTGGATTTTTCAATCCTGATTTAGGGTCGGGCAGAGGAGCCGTTTTGCCTGCATTTGAAAAATATGAACGTGATACAACTTTGTCTCCAAACCTAGCCTCAGCTACCGTCGTCATGGTAAAACTCCACACTCTAAATTTAAGGTTCTCAATAAGACTGTCTACATCTTATGAATAACCTTCTTAATCACCTTCTGGTGGCGCGACCAGCGAGAATTCAGCAGTTTACTGGTCACTTAGCCGATGGCGGTCGCTCAGATTGTCATAATGTCGGTTTCTTTTTCTTGCAGCAGTTGATCAATTTTGGTGACAAATTTGTCGGTTAGCTTTTGGATGATATCTTGCTGGTCACGGGCTTCATCTTCTGAGATATCTCCAGCTTTTCCTGTTTGCGCACACTGTCTACTGCATCTCGACGAATGTTCCGCAGCGCTACTTTGCCCTCTTCTGAAAGTTTGGCAGCCGTTTTGACAAGTTCTTTGCGTCGCTCGCTGGTCAACGGCGGGATGTTGAGCCGAATCACAGAACCGTCGTTGCTAGGCGTCAAGCCAATATCTGACATGGAAATGGCCTTCTCGATCAAATTCATCGAACCCCGATCGTAAGGTTGAATGGTGATCGTGCTTGAATCTGGGGTGCTGATGCCTGCCAGCGACTTCAGCGGTGTCGGCGTACCGTAATATTCCACCATGATTCGATCGAGCAGAGCAGCATTGGCACGCCCCGTCCGAATGGTATTAAATGAGCGCTGAGTTGCCTCAACGGTTTTTTGCATTTGGCTTTCAACTTCAGCTAATTTCACAAGACCCTCCCACAATCGTTCCAATATCTTCTCCCATCACGGCTCGACGAATATTACCGGGAACCGATAAGTCAAACACAATAATCGGGATATTGTTATCTTTGCACAGGGCGATTGCAGTCGTATCCATCACTCGAAGGTCTTGGGTTAAAACATGCCCATAAGTCAGGCTTTTAAACCGGCGAGCGTTCGGTGTCGTGTTTGGGTCAGCATCATAAACGCCGTCTACTTTAGTTGCCTTAAACACCACCTCAGCATTAATTTCCGCCGCTCGTAGGGCTGCCGTGGTATCGGTGGTGAAGAAAGGATTGCCCGAACCCGCGCCAAAAATCACGACTCGACCTTTTTCGAGATGACGAATTGCCCGACGGCGAATATAGGGTTCGGCGACCTCCTGCATTTCGATCGCGGTCAAAACGCGGGTGGGTACGTCCATTTGTTCTAGCGCATCTTGCAAAGTCATGGCATTCATGACCGTCGCAATCATGCCAATATAGTCGGCGGTGGCGCGGTCCATACCCGCAGCCGCTCCCTTGACACCTCGAAAGATATTGCCGCCTCCCACCACAATCGCCGTTTCCACCCCTTCGGCAATAATTTCTGTAATTTCTTGGGCAATGCTTTGTACGACGGCAGGATCAATGCCATACGACAAATCGCCCATCAACGCTTCGCCGCTCAGTTTTAGCAGAACCCGCTGATAAGTTAATCCCATGGGATGACGATTTTCCTAACTTAAATGTTTCCAACCTAAGATAACAGTTGCCATGCCATCTGTAAGCTATAACCTAAATCTGTAATGTTTTCCGGTCGCTTTTTGTGATATTGGGCTCAGTCCACCTCTGATATGTTAAGACGCCCGCCATTTGACCGAACAACCCACAGCACGAGTCGCGGCAGTCTGGATGGGCTGCCCGGCTAGCTGCTGGAGAATCGCCTGCCGCAAATAAGACTGCTGAACTGCATCCCCATCTTGAGGCTGGTCATCAATGGCCCCGCCATAGCAGAGCATTCCTGATCGGTCAATCAAAAAAGCGTGGGGCGTGCAGTCGGCTCCGAAACCACGGGCGACTTCTTGCGTGACATCTCGCAGATAGGGAAAGTTCAACTGGTGCTCAGATGCAAAACTTTTCATCTGCTCAAAGCCATCCTCCGGAAACTGGCGATCGTCATTTGAGTTAATGCCCACCAGCGTGAATCCCTGCCCCGCGAACTCGGTCTGAATTTGCTTCAGCCGGTCGAGATAGAGCTTCACATACGGACAGTGATTGCACATAATGATCACGCCCACTGCCTTGAAAGCCTCCAGATATCGCGCTAGATGATGCACTGTGCCATCGACACCCGGAAGCTCAAAGTCAGGAGCATACCCGCCCATTGAAGTTGTCATGGTCAACCTTCCTTCAGCCAGCCTTGGGTGATGGCTTGATAGCCAACGAGCTTGTAAACCAGTTTGGCAGCCGTAAACTCTGAAACGACTGAATCAACAATCGGCGCTAACTCCATCACATCGCAGCCAATCACCGAATGTGCCTCAAACACACGCCGCAAAAAGGTGGTGAGCGAGTACCAGTTTAAGCCGCCCGGCTCAGGTGTGCCGACGCCGGGAATCAGGGTTGGATCGATGCCATCAAGGTCAATTGTGAAGAAAACTTTCGGCGTTTGGATGCTAGCCAAGGCGCGTTCCATCCAGTCGGGCTGCATGGCAATCTCGCGGGCCCGAAACACCGTTAGCGGTTTAGATTTGATTAAATCGGCTTCCTCTCGGCAGATGCTACGAATCCCGATTTGCACCGTTGGCAGCCCCATATCGACAATTCGCCGCATCACGCAAGCATGGTTGTGGATCGAACCTTCATACTCGTGGCGCAGGTCGCCGTGCGCGTCGATTTGCACCACCGTGAACGCTTCGTCTGGATTCGCTTTGCGGTATGCCTCCACAATGCCTGTCGTGATGCTATGCTCGCCGCCGAGTCCGATCACAAACTTGCCGTCCTCAATCAGCTTGTGAACCGTTTGCTCGGTGACAGACAGCATTTCCTCAGAACTAATGGAATGCGCCTCGCGGGTATCGGCAATTGCTTCGTGGGTGTAAATCCCAACTTCCCACAGTTCTTGCTCTAATTCTTCGTCATAGTATTCCACCTGCTGCGAAGCATTCAAAATCGCAGACGGGCCATTCTCACAGCCGCGACGGTAGGTGGTGGTCGCCTCATAGGGAATCGGCAGAATCACCACGCGAGCAGCATCGTAGGCAGAGGCAACCTCTTCCCCCAAAAAGGGCAGATCGGCAGTTACAACTTGAGTCAACATAGGTCAGGCTTGTATCTTAACGGGCAAAGGTAACATCTGATCCTGGCATATTTTGGAGGAATCGGAAGTGGGGGATGAGGGAGGCAAATTTTACAACCTTAACCAGCTAAACAAATCCCCAACAGTCAGTTGTAGATCAGAAGCGAAGTGGGGGACAGGTATCACGGGGCTTGTTCTGCTTGTAAGAAATCGGGCGGCTGGGCAGTTGAGTGAATCAGCAGCGATCGCTCTTCTGGATCAGGGAGCCAACCCATTTGGCAATCCTGATTTAAACAGTTCTTAAACAGTGCATATGAGTTCATCTCTCCATCCACCCATCCACCCATTCTTAAGATGGAGTTCCATAACGATATGGACGAAAGTCTTTAAGATAGACAGTACGCGAGCCTAACTCTGTTGCATTGCGATCGATTCAGTTAGGTGAGCGCGTTAAATTGCGTCAAAGATCGCAAGAACATAATGTGGCTCACAGGAGAGTAAAGACATGTCACAGGCAAAGCTAGGCGACACCGTCAGCGTACATTACACAGGGCGTTTGGAGGATGGAACTGTGTTTGACTCCTCGGAAGGGGGGCAACCGCTGGAGTTTGCGCTTGGGTCAGGTAACGTGATTCCTGGATTTGAGAAGGCAGTGCTGGGCATGAGTCCCGGAGATTCTAAAACCATGACAATTGTTTCAGATGATGCCTACGGCCCTTACTTTGAGGAGCGGGTGCTGGTCGTAGATCGGCAGCAAATTCCGCCAGAGTTGCCGGTTGACGTGGGCGGGCAGCTTCAAATTCAGCAGGAAGGTGGCATGGTGATTCCGGTTGTCATCACAGACATCACAGATGCAGAAGTAACGCTGGATGCAAACCATCCCTTGGCTGGGGAAGACCTCACGTTTGATATTCACCTCGTGGCGATCGGTTAGTTTTTGAACGCTTGTGAATGCCTTCTATGAAGGATAATCAGCCTATTACGCAAGATCTCGTATTTGTTGGGGGCGGTCACAGTCATGCGATCGCCCTCAAGCAATTTGGCATGAATCCAGTTCCGGGCGTGCGGGTGACGCTCATTACAGACGTATCCCATACGCCCTATTCGGGAATGCTGCCCGGATATGTGGCAGGGCTTTACAGCTTCGATGATTGCCACATTGATTTGCAGCGGTTGAGCCAGTTTGCCAACGCAGTGATGGTGCTCGATCGGGCAGTGGGCTTAGATTTGCAGCACAATCGAGTCCTGTTGGCGAATCATCCGCCGATTGCGTTTGACTGGCTCTCCCTTGACATTGGCAGCACGCCCGCCACCCTCACCGTTCCCGGAGCCGCCGATGACACGGTTCCAGTGAAGCCCATCTCCCAATTTCTGCACAACTGGGATCGGATCGTGGCTGAAGTGGCTGCCCATCCCGATCAGCCGATTCGCATGGCAGTGGTTGGCGGCGGGGCTGGCGGGGTGGAGTTAAGTTTGGCGATTCAGTCCAGGCTACAGCAAATCTATGAAGCAGCAAATCTACCCTCTAACTTGACTTTGCATCTGTTTCATCGCGGCGATCGGCTGATTCCAGAACGGGGAAAGTGGGCAGGGCAAAAGCTGCACCAGATTCTCGAACAGCGCGGCGCGGAAGTGCATTTGAGCGAAAGTGTGGCGGAGATTAAGCGAGGGGAGGTCAGGAGATGGGGAGATGGGGAAGTCAGCGCGAAGAAAGTTTGCTGTGAATCAGGATTAACGGTCGAGTGTGATTGGGTGTTTTGGGTAACGCAAGCATCAGCCGCCAACTGGTTAGCCTCATCAGGGTTGGCAACAAATCAGCGAGGTTTCGTGCTGGTGAACAACTGCCTTCAGTCGGTTTCTCACCCGCGCGTGTTTGCGGCAGGCGATGTTGCCACCATGACCCACCATCCGCGCCCCAAGGCAGGCGTGTTCGCAGTCCGGCAAGGCAAGCCGCTAGTTAAAAACCTGCGTCGCGCTCTGGCTCATCAGCCCCTCCATTCCTTTGTGCCCCAAAAGAATTTTTGATCCTAATCGGAGTCGGAGAACGATCGGCGGTGGCTTCGCGCGGCTCGTTTGCCTTCGGCCCGTTGCCGTTGCTGTGGCAATGGAAAGAACACATCGATCGCAAGTTTATGCGGCAGTTCAGCGAGCTAGAACCGATGGGGAGCAGGGGAAATGGGAAAATGGGAAAAATGGGGCAGGACACAAAATCCCCTCTTTTACTCCCCCACCCCCTCGCCTCCCCCATGCCCTGCGCTGGCTGTGGCTCCAAAGTTGGCAGCACCGTTCTAGAACAAGCCCTCGCCCGGATTCGGCAGGAGATGCCAGAGAGGAAACGCTCGGATGTGTTACTGGGGCTGGATGCCGCTGATGATGGGGCGGTGTTGCAGGTTCCGGCAGGGCAGGTGATGGTGCAAACGGTGGATCAGTTTCGAGCGTTGATCAATGATCCATTTGTGTTTGGGCAAATTTGCGCTAATCATTGCCTCAGCGATCTGTTTGCGATGGGAGCCGCGCCGCAAAGTGCTTTGGCGATTGTGACGCTGCCCTATGCGACGGAACCCAAACTCGAAGAGACGCTATATCAGCTTTTGTCAGGGGCGGTGAAAGTGCTGCATCAGGCAGGGGCGGTGCTGGTGGGCGGGCATACCACTGAAGGGGCAGAGTTGGCATTAGGGTTGAGTTGCAACGGGTTAGCAGATCCAAACCAACTGTGGCGAAAAAATGGGATGCGGGCGGGTCAAGCGCTGATCTTAACGAAGGCGCTGGGAACCGGGACGCTGTTTGCAGCGGCAATGCAGCTTCGAGCGAAGGGCCGGTGGATCGAGGCGGCCGTTGAGGCAATGCGGCAATCAAACCAAGCAGCAGCAGAGGGGTTGCGACAGTTTCAAACCACTGCCTGCACCGATGTCACAGGTTTCGGGCTGTTGGGACATTTGCTGGAACTGGTGCGAGCCTCTCAGGTAGCAGTGAAGCTGGATCTTAATGCCGTCCCCATCTTGCCGGGCGCAAAAGACACGCTAGCGCAGGGCATTGTGAGTTCGCTGTATCCACAAAATTTGCGAGCCGCCCAACAGATCGAGAATTTAGAACAGGTGCGCAACCATCCGCTTTTCCCAATTTTGTTTGATCCGCAAACGGCCGGAGGATTGTTGGCATCCGTGCCGCTGGAGCAGGCAGACGAGTGCGTCAAACACTTGCGAGAATTGGGCTATGCTGACAGCCGAAGGATCGGGCAAGTGGTTCCACAGGAGAAGCAGCGTTCTATTACGATTCAAGTCTGAGGGGTGAAGCATCACAGACACTTACTTTCAGGAAACTACTTTTCAAACTCAGCAACTCTCTCTAGCATGAGAAGGGCGTTGAAAACGCGAGACGGTTTTCTGGCTTCAGTCTTCATAGGGAGTTTGTTTCAATGACGCATCTTCTGCACATCGACACTAGCCCGCGTGGCGAACGATCGTTCTCTCGTCGGCTGACGCAAAAATTTATCAGTGAATGGAAAGCAGCCCATCCCGCCGATACGGTGACTTATCGTGACTTAGGACATCAGCCGCCGCCAGCCGTCGATGAGGCTTGGATTGCTGCCGCGTACAGTGCTCCGGCTGATCACACCCCCGAACAGGCAGAGGCAATTCGCCTTTCGGATCATCTCATTAACGAACTGCTGGCTGCCGACCGATATGTGTTTGGTGTCCCGATGTATAACTTCAGCATTCCGGCTAACTTTAAAGCCTATATTGACCAAGTTGTTCGACCTGGACGCACGTTTGCCGTCACCGATCAGGGCTATCAGGGGTTAGTCCACAGTAAAAAAGCGCTGGTGATTACAGCGGAAGGAGCACAATACCAAGCGGGAACGCCGACCGCAGACTACAACTTCCACGAGCCTTATATCCGTACCATTCTCGGCTTTATGGGTATCACCGATATCAACTTTATTCATGCCGACGGTTTGGCAATGGGCGACGAAATGCGCGAAAAATCGCTGAACGAAGCCACAGCCGCGATTCAATCCGCCATTGGCAGTTGGTAAGCGTTCCCAATCTGGTTTAGAGTAAGGGCGAAGTTCAGATTTCAGTTTGGCTCTCCAAGGCATGGCAATGGATGTCTGGGCTTCTCCCCGATTTGGAACTCTCCTCATGCCTCAGCGCTCATCTTTTATTTTGCCGCCCACTGTTCTGGTGCTGCTGTCCATCATTTCTGTCCAAATTGGTTCTGCGATTGCCAAAAGCCTGTTTACGCAGCTTAACCCTTATGGTGTGGCTTTCCTGCGGGTTGGGTTTGCCGCCATTGTCTTAATGGCGCTGTGGCGTCCTAAGTTCAGTGCAGTGAAGCGTTCCAGCTATCCGGCATTAATTCTGTTTGGTTTGGTGCTGGCGTTCATGAATCTGACGTTCTATTTGGCGAATGAACGAATTCCGCTGGCTGTCGCAGTCACGCTAGAATTCATTGGGCCGCTGAGTGTCGCGGTGGTCAACTCTCGTCGCTGGATTGACGGACTCTGGGTGATGCTGGCGGCAATTGGGATTCTGCTCCTCGCCCCGATCGATTCGGCGGCAGGCTTCGACCCAATCGGGATTCTGCTGGCCCTCACGGCAGGCGGACTCTGGGCGGCGTATATTTTGCTGTCGGCGCGGGTTGGGCAGGCGCTTCCAGGCGGCACAGGTTTGGCGTGGGCAATGACCGTCGGCACGGTGGGGCTACTGCCGTTTGGCATCATTGGCGGCGGCGCGGCTCTCTTTGTGCCCCATTTGCTGCTGATTGGCTTTGGCGTGGCGCTGTTGTCGTCGGTGTTGCCCTACTCTTTTGAGCTAGAAGCTCTGCGCTGGATGCCCGTGCGCGTGTTTGGCGTTTTGCTCAGCCTCGAACCTGCGGCCGCTGCCTTAATGGGTTTTTTGATTTTGGGCGAAACCTTGTCTCTACAGGCGATTGCCGCAATTGTGTTAGTGTCGATTGCCGCTGCCGGATCTTCCCGCTTTGCCACCCGCGAAGCACCACCCCCCTAACTGCGGTGAACTTAGCAGATTATTGAATTCAGATCAGGCTAGCCTAACTGCGAGTTCATTTTGCTGAATACGTCGTGAGCGTTGGTTTGAATCGTTTGGTAGCGTTCTAGAATGGGCTTCACGTCAGCGGTTTCTCGCTCCACATAATCGTAAAACTGCACAAAAATACGCTCCACTTCTTCGTAGATTAGGCTGAGCTTTTGGTTTAAGCGATCGGTGACTTCTTCGCGGAATCGATCTTTCTCGCTGTCGAGGGCTTCCTCAAACCGGTTGATAATGCGATTGCGCTGCCAAACAATGCCCGCCGCAAACATCACCACACCAATTCCAGCAAAGGCAATGCCAATTGCATCGAGAATGGCTTCAGCTACGGTAAACTGAATGATTTTGAGTACCATTCCAGCAACCGCCACAAACGCGCCGCCCACCACTTCGGCTGCCAAGTTATCCGCATTCGAGGACAGGAAAAGCCCCAACCCTTCGTCGGTAAAAAGCTGGCTAACTTTGCTTTTCACGCTTTCGATCACTTCCTGACGGCGTTCCAAAATTTTGATCGAAATGCTGCTATTCGGAACTTGTGAGGCTTGAATTGTGTTGAGTTCTTGTGTAACACCTTCCAAAAGCTGCCGAATGCCATCTACAAAATGTTGCGATCCTTCATTCGAGACTTCTTCTAACGAGGATTTCAAATCACGTTCACAACGTTCCTGAAAGTCATTGATCCAGGTTTGCATCGAAGCTTCCTTGTTGAAGATTCCAGCAAACGAGCGGCGAATCACGCTAAACACCGACAGGCTTTCTCGAAACTCGCGCTTAATGCGGGCAGAAATGGTGTCATAGCGTCCCACTAACCGTTCAGCCAGATTCTCTACTTCATAGTGCGAACGATTGCGACCTGCTTCAATTTTAGATTGAATATTGTACACAGTTTGTCGATCAACTTCTAGCTGAGTTTGTAGCGCCTGAATATCCGTAGCCATAGAATCAATGATTTTCTGCGTCGTTCCACTCACCGATCGCAGCTTGATTTTATAGCTTTCCCCGCTAGATACCATTTCCTTGATGTAGTTTCGCACCGGCACGAAGCCACTGGTTTCCTGATCGCCGTTGAATTCGCGTTCCGCAGAGGTCGCAAAAACAATGGGTGATTTGATTTGTTTCTGGCTTGCATATGCCCTCACTCGTTCAATATTGGTTTCCAGATCCGCAGGTTTGAGCAAATCGGCTTGCTGGAGAATAAACACTACTTTTTTGCGCCACTCTGCGCTAACAAAATCGAGAAAATCCCAGGCGCTTTTTTGGTAGGGGTTTTTGGCAAACAGCACAAAGAAAGTGAGATCACTATTGGGAATGTAGCGCTCCGTAATAATTTGATGTTCCGCGACAATCGTGTTGGTTCCCGGCGTATCCACAATTGAAATATCTTTGAGAATTTCGATCGGTAAGCCAATTTTACGTAAGCTTGGTTCAACCTGAGACACGAACTGATTGTGGGCGTAAACAATTTGCTGAATAGTATCGGTGCAAGGTTCAATGTCAGCCGCGCAAACTTCGGCTTCGAGCAGCGCATTCACAAAGCTACTTTTGCCCGCCTTCACTTCGCCCACCACCACAAACAAAAATGGCTCACTCACATTCCGCCGCAGCCGATCGATAGTGTCTTCCAGCGAACGATTGTTCAAATCAACCGCCAGTCGTCCTAGATGATGGAGCAAATCGTTTAACTGTAATCGATAGTCTTGTAACGCTTCGTCCAAGATTTGGCTGCTCATGAGATTTCCTTGAATGGGGTGCGCCCGTGTAAGCTTATACCGTTATTTTCGTGCCGTTATTTAAGGATAGGCTGTTCTGAAGAATAGTATGGCACTGAGTTCTCAGACTGCTGTAAAAGAAGCTATGACAGGAATCCAGGCAGCATAGCCAGTCGAATTGGATGCCTTGCAACCCTCTTTATCAATCTTTACTTTTTAAATCTTTAGAATAGAAGTAACGCCGATTGAGACACAGAATCTTTCACTCATCAGCAATTCGTCAGCCTTCTATACCCGTTCCCCTATGGCGCGATTTCCAACCGTTTTGATTCCGCCTGCCCTTGCAATCCGTGATCCAGACAACGTTGATACACTCCAGCAGGCGCTTAGCCAAACGGTCAAGCCTGTCACCGCCCACTACAAACCACCTCGCGGTCATTCAGAAAGCCAGTTTGAGCGTGACCTGTGGCGCTACTTTCCCGGCAAAATCCATACCGGACTGCTGCTGCCTCGCCCCGATCAAGCCAGCCCCTACACGCCCGATTTCACCTACCTTGATTCCGCGCTCAACCTCCACATCGACATTGAAATCGACGAACCCTACACCTACGATACCCGCCGCCCGTTGCACTACCTCAATTGCCCCAAAGACCAACAGCGCAACCAGCGCTTTTTAGAGTGGGGTTGGGTGGTGGTTCGCTTCAGTGAGGCTCAGGTGGTCAAAAATCCGGCAAGCTGTTGCAAAACCATTGCTAGCGTGGTGGGTCAAATTACGGGCGACAACTCGATCATGGTGTCGTTTCGGCAAATCCCGACGCTCAAACCTGAACTCTGCTGGACGCTGCCCGAAGCTCAGCAAATGGCAGATACCTGCTACCGAGAAAGCTATTTAACCCAAAGTCAATCCCAATCTTCAACAGAGGCAAGACCTAGCAAACGCAAACGGCGTCAAGAGAACCTGCCTGTGCGCTCACGTGTTCTCACAGCACAGTTTACCTTCTACTGTCCTGAATGCGGCGAAGGCCCAATCCGCTGGCAAGGTCACTACATCTGCTGTCCCAACTGCCAGTATGATGCGTTTGCACTGTGAATATGCTGATGCTGTGAATCTATGCTCATAGAATCAGCTCAAATTTTCACAAAAACTTTTTGAAATCCGTAGAAATACCCCTGTGCAACTCGCCTAAAATCGGCAACAGTATTCAACGATGAACTGATTAGCGTTGCATCCATCTATGGGTAGAAAAATCAATCGAATTCCTCTCACCATCATTCTGTGCAGTGTTCTGGGCGTGATCTTCGGCGCAACGGCTTCCCAAGCTGAAATGAATCAATGTTTGACCGAAGAAAATCCGACGAACCAATGTTTGATGCAAAATCCCGTTAAAAAGCGGATTGAAGGCATGGGCATGGGCTTATTTGCCGGAGCAGGTGCGGCAGTTGGCGCAACTTGGCGGATGAAGATGAAGGGCTAGGGGAGTAGATGGGTGGATGAGTAAGAGCTTTACCCATGTGCCCATCCCCAATGGCTTGACAGAGCATTAACGAGCCTCGATTCAGCATGTTAACCCTGGCTAGCAACGGGCGCAGCCACAATTCCTTCAGCCTCTAATTGGGCAGCCGCTCTTAAAATTAATGCTTCCTGGTAAGGAGCCGCAATGATTTGCACGCCCAGCGGCAGCGCATTAGGACGCTGAATCGGCACAGACAGCACGGGCAACCCAATCAACGACAGCGGCTGTGTGTATATTCCCAGGTTGGGGCGCAGCAACACTTCTACCCCATCGAGCATCATTGTCTGCTGACCCAGTTTGGGCGCAGGGCAGGGCGTTGTCGGAGCCAGAATTAAATCAACCTCTGCAAAAATGGCGCGAACCTGCTGCTGATACCATTGACGAAAGCGCTGCGCCTGTAAATACCAGGTGTTTGGAATCAGCGCTCCCGCCAGAAACCGATCGCGGGTGGCAGGGTCAAAGTCGTGGGCGCGGGTTTTAAGATGCTCTAAATGTAAGTTACTGCCCTCACTGGCGGTAATGACATAGGCGGCGGCTCTAGCGCGATGGGCTTCGGGAATGGTGACTTGCCGCGTTGCTCCGAGTGCTTTGGCTACCGCTGCCACTGCCTCAAACACTTCAGGTTCGCCGCCTCTCGCAAAATAATCATCCGCGACAGCAATCCGCAAGCCTTCGATTCCCAGATTCAATTGAGGTAGGCAAAATTCTGGTAGACGTTCAGTACATACCGAATCACGGGGATCATGTCCCTGGAGGAGATCAAAACTGAGGGCAATGTCCCGCACTGAGCGAGCAAACGGGCCAACGTGATCCAAACTGCCGCAGAATAAATAAGCTCCAGCGCGGGAAAGCGTGCCATAGGTAGGTTTTAGCCCAAAGATGCCGCAGAGGGAACCCGGAACCCGAATCGAACCATTGGTATCAGAGCCAAGCGACAACGGCACCAAACCTGCCGCTACCGCTGCCGCTGACCCGCCCGACGAGCCGCCCACCATACGGCTCAAATCATGGGGATTGTGCGTTGCGCCATAGTGACTATTTTCGGTGACAAAACCATAGGCATACTCATCCATGTTGAGCGCCCCCACCAAAACGGCTCCTGCCTGTTTCAACGCTGCGACCAAGGCGGCATCTTGAGTGGCAGCAGGATTATCGCGGTTGATTTTAGAGCCTGCCAACGTTTGGATGCCAGCAACATCAAACAAATCCTTTACGGCAAAAGGTACACCTGCCAACTCGCCCAGATGCTTGCCTTGGGCAATTTCTTGGTCAATTTGGATCGCCTGCTGGACTGCCTGTTCTGCCAAAACTGTCGTAAAGCAATTCAAGGCTGGATTGCGGGCTGCAATTTGGTCAAGGGCATCTCTAACAACCGTTTCGGCACTAATTTGCCGCGCTCGAACGGCAGCAGCAATCGCGGTGGCATCGGCTTGGGCTAAATCAATAGAAGACATGCGGTTTCTAGGGGGCAGAGTTTGGAGAGGGCAAATTCCTCAAATTTCCGAGTGATCAACCTGTCTCTAAGGTCGAAACACAGGTGCAATCTCGATCTCTTCGGGCAAAGGAAACTCCATCACCAGTTGGGCAATGGCAATCGTTCGCTCGAAATTGGCAACCACACCCGGACGGTGTTCCGGATCGAGAGGAAGCTGAACCACCTGCGCCATCAAATCTACAAGCTGTGGTACGTCAGTTGATGCGTCAGTCATCGTTGGGTAAACCGATACAACTGAGGCAGATTATAGACAAGAAAAGAGTAAGGGAACCACCCTAACGACTAGACGGTTAAATTTTTGTGGGCTGGCTCCGCAAAGGAGCTATTCCACTCGTTCACCCATTCATTCACAAAATCGCAAAGCACGGCGAAGAGGGTGGATTGAGACGGGTAGTTTGATGCTGTCTGTGGTGGTCAAAAGCACCGAGGATACGGTGGGCGAGGACAGGGGTTTGAGGCTAGCTTGTGAGTGGCAAAGTCAGGTCAGCAGGGGCAATCGGTGCGTTTCTCAGCTAACGCCGCTGTTGCAACGGATTGTCGGTTCTGGCTCGTGATGCAGCCAAATATAGTCTGCAACCGCTGAACAGCACCGTTGGGCTGCTTCTCGATATCTGTAGGACGGTTCTGAAATTGCTCGGTTCAGTGCTGAAAACTTTTGGATCAATGTGCTTACGTCGTAAAACGTATTGACAATGTAAATACATCCTGCACATACTTCAAGCATGGATGTGTATTTCGTACTCAACGGCGTTACTTTCGTTTGGGATGACGAGAAAAGCAGGATCAACCCGATCAACTATGACGGTGTTACGTTTCAGCAAGCCGCAGAAGCCTTCTTCGATCCGCTGCTGGTTGTTGATGCAAGCCGCAACGATGAGGCACGAGATGCGGTTATCGGGTTAGATAGACGGTGAAATCTTTTGTACGTTGTCTACATTGTCTACATTGTCTACATTGAGCGTGAAAACGACATCATTCGGATCATCTCGGCTCGTAAAGCGACACGCAAGGAACGTGAATACTATGAAAGTTGAAGCATTGAAGAAACGACTGAATAGAGATCGCCCTATGACTACGATCACGATTCGTATCCCCGAAGATGTGATTGAAGATTTAAAGCGGGTTGCACCGTTGCTTGGGTTTTCTGGTTATCAGCCATTAGTACGCGCCTACGTTGGACAGGGGCTTCGTGCCGATTTAGAACGTTTAGAAGGAGATACGGTTTCTGCCCTGATTTCCAGTTTGAAGCGCCGTGGCGTAAGTGATGACGTGATTCAAGAGGCGCTTGGTGAAGTCGTTCAACATTAGTCCAAATTCTCGATTGCAGCCATTAGCCCAACGGCTAAGTTGAGCGGCGGTTAGTATCCTCTGCATCCTCACCGAGATCTTTCACCCGTCCACTCCAACGTGTTGTTGGAAAGTAGATGAGTAGAAAGCTTAACCCATTCACCCATCCACTACTCTGGTTGCCGCTCAATGATGGCTTCCATGGTGCTGGTGAGGTAGTGCCCTGCCATGATGCTGCTGGAAAAGCAGTATTTATTAGCGCCAAACTGATGCAGGGTTTCAAACCCCGTGCGGCGCTGCCGATCGCCCAACACCCAATAGCGTTGCACAATCGATTCGGGCGCGATCCAACCTTCGCCTTCTACCCGTCCCAACAGGCTGTGTTGCAGCACAAAAGTATACTGCCGCTCTCCAGCGTTGAGGCGTCCCCGGTATTGCAGCGAAATTTCTTCCCGGTCGGAGCCTGGAAAAATCAGTTTATGCACCATCGTAAACCAGTCATCGCGGCTCCATGCCACCAAAATTTTGCCCTTGACCAAAATCGGCGGTGCATCCCGATCTAGCCAATTCCCTTGTAACGTCCAGCGTCCAGATTCTAAAAGAAAATTATGCTCCACAGTGCGAGTCCTTAGTCCTTCTGCCCGCGCAATGCCTACGCCATTCAAGCCGCATCTCATGCTATCACGCAGAATCCGAATAGCCCTGGTGAATTTCCCCTAGGAGCATCGAACGTTTTGCGCCTGTCACCTCCGGGAGGTTACTCGGAATACCTTGCCAGCGCCAATAAGCGAGCACCGCAAACGCAATGGCTTCCTTGAAATCTGCGCTCACTCCAAACTCATCGGTGGTGCAAACAAGCGTTGTTTCCAGGTTAGCCTGTAGGCGCTGTTTGAGGTAAAGATTGCGGCTGCCCCCCCGCAGAGCAGCACCTGGTCGGGCAGTTGCGGCAGAAAGTGGCGGTAGCTATGGGCAATGGAAGCAGCGGTTAATTCCGTGAGGGTGGCGAGAATATCAGCATCGCTGAGGGAATCACTTGCAGCATCGCGCAAACATTGAGCGAGATACTCTGGCCCAAACAGTTCGCGTCCGGTTGATTTAGGTGGAGGCTGCTGAAAGAAGTCTTGCTGAAGCCACTGCTGCACTAACGCCTGACAAGGTTTGCCCTGAGCTGCCCAAGCCCCATCTTGATCATACTGAAGTCGCCCGCCAGAGAGGTGTTGAGTGGCAAGATCGAGGAGAACGTTACCGGGGCCAGTATCCCAGCCGAGAAATGGGGAGGATGGGGGACTAGAGGAGAGGGGGGAGGGGTCGGAGGTTGCGCCTTTAGCAGGTAGATAAGCAACGTTACCAATGCCGCCAATATTTTGCACACAGCGGTTGAGAGTTGGATGTTGGAGCAACCAGATATCGACGGGGGGAACCATCGGTGCGCCTTGCCCCCCAACAGCAATATCTGCGGCTCGAAAGTTGCTGATAGTGGTGATTTGAGTCAGGTCTGCAATCAAGGCTCCGCGTCCGAGTTGCAGACTGTAGCCGAGTAGCGGTGAGTCTGCTTCAGTTGAGGTAGGAGTTGAGATCGGCGGACGATGGTAGACGGTTTGGCCGTGAGAGCCAATCAGGTCAGCGGGCGGTTGTCCGGTTTGAATGGCGAGGGCAGCTTCGGCGAAGGCATGGGCAATGGCGTCATCAAGCGTCGCTAAGTCTGCAACGGAAAGCGGTGCTCCGCCACAAACCGCTAAGATTTGCGCTCGCAGGGATTCTGGATAAGGATAGGTGGCTCCATCAATCAGCGTGACTTTCAGGTCGTCAGTGCTGCCCGAAATTTCGACAAAAGCCGCGTCAATGCCATCAACTGACGTGCCGCTGATCAGTCCAATGACTCGCATCATGCTTGCTCCATGCTCGCAGCGTTCCTTGCTTTAATAACTAGCCCTTTAAACGGGTAGGCGATCAATGCACTTATTGGCTCCAATCACCACCATCAGCCAACCTTTCTGCAAGCGCGTTACTGGGCTGGGGTTGATTTCAAAACTGCCTTCCCGGCAGATGGCCAGCAGATTTAAGCCATATCGCTTGCGCAGATCGAGATCGGCGATCGTTCGGTTATCAAATTCTTCTGGGATCACAATTTCAGCGATGCTGTTATCTGGATCAAGCTCAAACCGCTCCAAAATGCCAGGACGAGTCAACGACCGCGCTAACTCACAGCCCATCTCATGTTCTGGATAAATGACATGATCAGCTCCGACCCGCTTCAGCAGCTTGCCGTGAATTTCGGAAGAGGCTTTGGCAACGACATAAGTGACGCCTCCTTCCTTCAGGTTTAAAGCCGTAATGACACTTTCCTGAATGAAATTACCAATCGCCACAATCACGGTATCAAACTCATATAAACCGGCCTCTCGCAGCGCTGCTGGATTGGTCGAGTCAAGCTGAAGGGCATGAGAGGCTAGTTCGTCAGATAAAACTTGAGCGACCTGCTTTTCGTCTGAGTCAACTCCCAAAACCTCATAGCCTAGATGGTGCAGCGTCATACAAACCGCTCGACCAAACCGCCCTAACCCAATGACAGCAAATTGTTTGTTGCGGGGAACAGGGCGCAATCCTCGAAAAAAACTAAGAGAAGATAAACTCACAGAGCAACTCCAAATTTGCTTTTGATGGTATGAACATGACACCCTTCTCTCCAGGAAACGCTGAGGTGGCTATCGCTGAGGTGGCTATCAGTGTTAGTCATAGTGTTCCAATGCATCCTTTAAACAAAACGCCAAAAACTTGCTTCTACA
The DNA here is from genome assembly GCA_012033495.1 of Cyanobacteria bacterium RM1_2_2. Classification (GTDB taxonomy): domain Bacteria; phylum Cyanobacteriota; class Cyanobacteriia; order Elainellales; family Elainellaceae; genus Elainella. The sequence goes on from JAAUQT010000056.1 coordinate 20,199, forward strand.
ACCCAGCGATGGTACCTGACTGTAGAAAACAGGCAAATTTTCTTCAACCAACTAGTAAATTCTCTTCGGGATAGCGAACCGCACTCGGCGTCGGATCTCCTAAAATTGCTGACATCAGCAACAACACGCCAACACGACCAATATACATCGTAGCAACTAGCACCAGCTTGGCGAAGGATGACAGCCCGGCAGTGATGCCCGTTGATAAGCCAACTGTGCAGAAGCCAGAAATCACCTCAAACAGAATCCGAATGAAGTCCACTTTTGGATCTGAAATCGTGATCAGTGTGGTCATCAAAATCACGACAAACAGCGAGCCGACTGCCACGCCAACTGCCTTCAAAATCAGCGACGGCGGAATTTGCCGCTGATACATATAGACTTCTTCTCTGCCTTGCAAAATAGCTTTGGTGCAGCTTGTTAAAATCCGCAACGTTGTCGTTTTAAGTCCGCCTGCTGTACCACCCGGATTGCCTCCGACAAACATCAGCGCAATGGTAATAACTAATGCAGTGGGCGAGAGTGCTCCGTTATCAATGGTGTTAAACCCTGCCGTTCGAGTCGTGACTGACTGAAACCAAGCTGCCAAAAATTGGGCAGAAGGCGACATGGGAGAAAGGGTTCTGGAGTTGCCGTATTCACTGAGCCAGAAGGCAATCGTTCCCAAGATGAGCAATGCCAGAGTCGTGCTAACTGCGACTTTGAAATTCAGGGAAAAGACTATTCGGGTTGATTTGCGCTGAATTTGGTCACGCAACCAGAGATACATTTCAAAAATCACCTCATAGCCAATCCCACCAAAAATGATCAGGACTGGAATCACTAAGTTGAGCATCCAAGACGCCTGATAGCCAACCAAACCATCAGAAAATAAGCTAAATCCAGCATTGTTCCAGGCACTAATGCTGTGAAAGAAAGACAGCCACAAGCCTCGACCAAGTCCGTGATCGGGCACAAACACTGACATCAATAGAAAAGTTCCGGTCAGTTCAGCCAAAACCGTGAGGGCAATGATGGAGCGAATCAGTCCTGTTGTCCCCTGCAATCCTTCCCGATCTAAAGTTTGCTGGACAGCAATCTTGTCGCGCAACCCAAAGCGGCGACCCAGCAGTAAAAGCAGAAAAGTGGTGGCCGTCATGTAGCCCAACCCACCAACTTGGATCAAAGATAGGATCACCACATGCCCGAATGTTGAGAAATAAGTCGCCGTATCCACCACAATATGACCAGTGACGCAGACGGCAGAAGTTGCGGTAAACAAAGCGACAAGTGGATCATTCCACGTACCGCTGCTCGTCGCAAAAGGCAGCATCAATAGCAGTGTCCCAAGGGTGATTACGGCTGCAAATCCTAAGCAAACTGTACGAGAAACCGTCATGGGATGGGTACGAGCGGTAAGGTTTAGGGGTAGAACATTAAAAGCTCTGTTTAGAGATTACTGCCAATCGATGATGACATTACAAGAAAAAATCCAGCGCTTTTATGACACCTCCTCTGGCTTGTGGGAGCAGGTTTGGGGAGAGCATATGCACCACGGCTACTATGGCCCAGATGGCAAGCAACCCAAAGAACGACGCCAAGCCCAAATTGATTTGATTGACGAGTTGTTACGGTGGGCAAACCCGCCCCAAGTTCACCAGATTTTAGATGTAGGGTGCGGAATCGGCGGTAGCTCACTCTACCTGGCAGAGAAATTTCGGGCATCCGCCACGGGCATCACTTTGAGTCCGGTGCAGGCGAATCGGGCCAGCGAACGAGCCGAAGCCGCCGGATTGAGTGATCGAACTCGCTTTCAAGTCGCAGATGCGTTGTCTATGCCGTTTGCCGACCAGTCGTTTGATTTCGTCTGGTCGTTGGAAAGCGGCGAACACATGCCCGACAAGCAAAATTTTGTCAGGAGTGCTATCGCGTCTTGAAACCGGGCGGCACGTTTGTGTTTGTTACCTGGTGTCATCGCCCGACGCCGCCTGCCCTGACTGCCGATGAGCAGCAGCATTTGCAGAAAATCTATGAGGTCTACTGCTTGCCCTACGTGATTTCGCTGCCAGAGTACGAGCAGATCGCGCAACAGTTGGGCTTTCAGCAAATTCAAACCGCAGATTGGTCGGAGGCTGTTGCCCCATTTTGGAATATTGTGATCGACTCGGCGTTGACTCCTCAAGCCATTGTGGGGTTAGTGCGCTCTGGCTGGACAACAATTCAGGCGGCTTTGTCACTGGGGCTAATGAGCCGAGGCTATGAACGCGGCTTAATTAAGTTTGGGCTGCTCTCTGCCACGAAGGGGTGACGTTAATGAGATTTCTAAGCAAAGATATCCCGCTGGGTTGGGGCAGGTTTTGCCGGACTATTGGTTGCAAGGCGATGATTTCGTTGCTAAACCTACCCGTACCGATGTTTTGCTTTCTGAAAATTTCTTAAGTTTGAGCCGGATTTTTGACTCGCTGCTCAATGTCTTCCAGGGTTTGCAGCACCAAGCGTTTTGCCTGTAGCTGCCAGCCCAGTTTTTGGACGGTGATAGCCACATAAGTCCCGATAATGGTGGCTACAAAGTCAATAGGCTGCATGAAAGAAATGCCGAGCAGCAGTCCGAGTCCGGCAATTCCCCAAAAGGGCAGCGCCACCGTCTGCCGCTGGGCTTCGATTAGCTTAAACAAGCCGCCTGTGGGTAATTCAGCTTCAAGCTGTTGTTTCACTTGCTTTTGTTCACCCGCACTCACCGACAGCCCAATTTTCTGCCGCAGTTTCTCGATTTTGCGCGCGTCAGTGCTGTATTGCGTCAGTTCATCTTCTGCCATTGCCATCAGCCGTTCATACTGTCCCATCGTTTTTATACCTCTTGTTACTTGCGCCGTTTCTAGCATAAGGTCTTAATCTCTTATGAAATTGCTTCCAGCTAACGAGCGCCTGAGAGTTACAGGGCTAATGAGCGCCTAAGAGTTACAGGGCTAACGAGAGCGCCGCTCATAGCTCGTATTTTTTTGCAGGTAGCTTTCAAGGTCTGCCACAATCGCGGTGACTTCCTTTTGCTGAGTGGTGAGTCTCAGGCTAATATGCTCGATTCTCTCTTTAAGACCATTGAAAAGTAACTCTGTACGGTCATCTTGATGCTCCATCTTGATGATCATCTGCTGCATCTGCTCTTGCAGCTTGAGGTCACGAGTCTCAAGTCTCGATAGAACACTTTGCAGCTTGGAATAGGTGGTGAAGATAGAGACGATCGCAGTCGTCACGCCTAACGCGGCGGCGGCAATTTCAATCATGATAGAGATAACCTCACTCACTAGATGAGGATGATTAGACAGGATGCGGGGGCGGCCTGGGCAGGGACGCCCCTATCTAAAGGGCATTAATTTTAGTCTCGATGCGGGCAAGGTCAACCCGAATCACGTCGGTCTGAGACGTAACCAGTTCTTCAATTCGCGTGTTGTAAGCGCCGTTGTATTGGTAGATTTGCAGCGTCAGTTCCTCATGCCACCAGGGGATACGCACTTGCAGCTTGAACTGATTGGTGAGACGCGGGAAAACCAAAAGCGCCGCCCGATTAGGGGGCACAGTGAATTCCCGCGCCTGCATCTGCAAGCCGCTGATCGGGGAAGGGTCAAGAATCTGTTGCACCCAGCAACCGACGCGCCATCGTGGGCCAGCATTGGGGATAAGCGTTTGCGCCGCGATGATGTGGGAATCAAACAGCGTTGGAATCAGATAAGGGGGAATCGGTAAGTAGCGCTTACCGTAGCCGGTCATGGGAGTGCCAAATTTCGTCTCTGAGTAAACTTGCTCCCATTGCAACGGGTCATTTAAGAGGATTGGCTCAGCCATGGCTGATCAGAGCATCGATGCTCTCTTCCGCTTCTTCTACATAAGCGAGTGGATCGATTCCGGTCGCTTCGATGATGTCAAGCAGGGTAGAGGGATCAAGCAAGCCATCAGCGCAATCGAGGATCGCCCGTTGCCGCGTTTTGTATTGGTTAAACTCACGCTCTAGATCTGCCTCATTGCAATCTGGATGAGGCAGCCAGAGCGTGAGTAAAGGGGTAGCGTCTTTCATCAGACTACCTTAGACCGCTCGGAATACTTCCGGGCTGTAAGACACGGTACGGTTGGGGCCGCCCGCCCGAATGGCCGCGCTGATCGTTTGGAAAGCGTCATATTCGCGCTCAGTTGCCGTCGATGCACCAAACGGTACAGAATGACGAGCGCCTGCATACTTCAGATATTTCATGCCGGTGATTTCTGAGGTTGCCGCCGTGCCGCCGCCTGTGCGGAAAAAGGCAACTAACCGGGCAGGCTTGTAGCCGTTGAGCTTGACGGCTCCGGTCAGCGTTGTACTAGCGCGAGTGCCTACCGATGCGCTGAGGGCTGTCCATCCCGTGCTAGCCGCCCGTGAGAGGGCTTTCTCTCCAGCATCGAGTTCTAGACCAAATGGCGTGAGCGCTAGCTCGGTTTGAGGGGGACGCGGCCCGCGTGTTCCCACACCATTGTTTAAGCGGTTGTAGCGTTCATCTTCCCAAGCTTGCAGTTTGACGAGCGCTTCAGAGTAGGTTTTAGCGTTACGAATGCGTGAAAAACGTGACATAGGTTTGAAGGATTGTGAATCAGGTGAATGAAAGGATCAGATAACTCAGTTCTAGCCGCTAAAAATCACAAAAAACGGGAACCGAAACCTATAGGTTTTGTTTGCTTTTTCCCTAGGCCACTTCCAGCGGGTTAGCGCGGTAGCCCGTGCGATCAACTAAGGTGATCGGCTGTGGCAGCCCCCAGAGATGCAGCTCGGCATATTGAAATCTCACCCACCCAACAGGGCGCTTTCTGGGGAGGCGGCGATTCTTGCCATAAATGACTTCCATCGGGGGAACGGTAGGGGGATTGCTGGCCCGGTTGCTAATGGTGAGGTAATCCGGATCAACCGAGTGCCCCTGCAAGCCGATTACTTTGCCGATTACCTCACGGGCTTCGCTCTCACTAAAAGCGGTGATGATGAGTTGATAACCTTGTTCAGGGCGACGATAGGACACTTTCAGCCGTCCCTTATGCCAGCGATAGCCGCCGCCACTCGCAAACTCAGAACGAATCCGAGTTGCTAGACTTTGGGCTTCAGACGGGCTGAAGGTATCGTAACGCTCGTCATAGAGCCTAAAGGTAATTTCGGCTCGAATCGGAGCATAACCGGGTTCGATATCGTCGAGGTCTTCTTTGAAAAACAGCTTGACTTGCGGTTTGTAGGCAACTTCTGACTGATAGCCGTCGATGGGAATCCCATAGATCGGTGTTTGCAAATCTTGCGCTTTTCTGAGGTCTACATAGAATAGCCAGTAACGCAGTAAGGTTTGCAGAATCGAGTCATTATCTTTTAGTAAGCAAGCGGTCTTTAATGAACTGCGAGGCGTACTAATATCATCGTCATCTGCATCGTTAAACTCATCTCTCACGATGCGGTTATGCACTTGCATCAATACACTTTGTAAATGCTCCCACTCGCTAAAACCCTGTGGCAACGGCATATACTCTAATTCTCCGTCTTACGTTCATCTTTACGTTCTATAGTAATAGACTGACTATTAGACTTCTCTGTGTCTTCAGTTGTCTTTTTACTTTCCTCACCTGTAGCTAGCTCTTGTTTTAAGCGGTTTGAATTCTCGCTAATCTCGTTTAGATTCTCCTGTACGCTAATCACCTCGCTCGTGATTGTTTCAAGTGCTTCAGCCGCTTCCTGTGCATTCTCTAAACCTCGAAAGAAGCGATTCTGTCTAAAGTTCAGATTTGGATTCATCCAGTTAAAGGCGTTCTCAGCAAAAACACCGAATCGCTTTGCAGCGTTGCCGATTAACGCGGTATATCTGCCCACAGTCTCTAGACCTTCTAACACGCTGTACATCATGCCTTGAAAGGCATTTAGGATATTCGTTGCAGCCTGATAGATGCGGTTCCATTTTTTCCAAGCGGTTTGGATACCGTCAACGGTTTCAACGCCGAAAATGCTGCTGAAAAAGTTGTCTAGAGATACACCAAACCATTGAGAAGTTGAGACCTGGTTGCCTTCCGCATCTTTCAACTCAAAGCCGAAAATTTGCAGGACGTTGTCAAAGGCACTAAACAAAGTTTGGCTTAATGCGTTAGAGAGCATATAGGCATTGTGAAGCGTTGTAACAAACGTCAGAATTGAGAGTGTTTTAGTAACAAGTTGTGAATTCCAAAGTCGCCCAATAAAGCCGCTGATACCACCGGGGACTTGTGGCCCGAGCTTATTGTCTACATTCACTAACTGAGTGGCTGTGATGAACTGCAAGATGGTATTGACGCCTTGCAAGGTTTGATTGGTGACGTTGGTATTTGCCAGAATCGCCTCGTCGAGATTAGGAACATAGCGACAGGTGGTAGGCGGGTTGTTGGTGATGTTGGTGATGTTGGTGATGTTGGTAATGTTGGGTGACGCTGATCCGCTATTGGGTCTTGCACCTCGACCCGGCCGCTGAAGCGCTCCAGCAGGAGCAAAAGGAATCGGGGGCAGATTGGTAAAGGGATTGCTACCCGGCCGGTTTTGCCCCGTGCGATCTCCTGTGGTTCGATTGCCTGTTCCCGGTAGGGAGCCGCCGCCTAGCTGCCCGCCTGTACCGCCCGATCCGGTTTGCCCACCTGGAGCACCGCCCGGTTGCCCGCCCGGAGCACCGCCCGGTTGCCCACCTCGGAG
>JAAUQT010000297.1 GCA_012033495.1 Cyanobacteria bacterium RM1_2_2
TTTCCGGGCTGCTCACTCAACCCCGACTGTTTGACTTGCACTCAATCCACTGTTTGACTGCGCTCAATCCCACTGTTCGGCTCGCGCTCAACCCACCGAATGCTGGAAATTTGCGCGTTGAGCGGAGCCGAAACGCATACTTACTGGCACCTACTAAACGCGGCGACGCATCATGGATTCCCAAATGAAAATAGCGATCATGGCTCCAATAATCGCAACAATTACCCCAGGAATGCTTAAACTAGCGGCAGTAAGTTGAAGGGTTCCGGTCTGAATTAGAGTCATGATGCTACCACCGATGACTGCGCCAATCACTCCCAAAAGAATGTCGCTCAGCCAGCCGCCACCTTGCGTACCGGGATAAATCATTTTTGCGATTGCCCCAGCAACAAATCCCAAAATAATCCAGGCAATAATGTTCATCGTTTTATTCCTGATATTAGCTACAGTTAAATCATATAGCCAAATTCGCTTCAAGTTTTCAATCTAAAGCTAAATCATACGATGCAAAGATATCTTCCAATTGGTTCCGCTGTCACATTTATATCACTTTTTACTTATATTACTTTTTTTACTCCATTAAAAATCAATTTCACTGTATCAAATCCATAAGCCTACAAGATATTAGGAGTGTTACAGCTTTTGATCCTTTAGCAATTTAAACAGAACGCTAATACATCGATCGCATTGAAACTTACACTCATTCTTAAAAAATGGCATCTCGTCAAACGTCAGCGAGCAGACCGTTGAACTTCACACTTCTGAATTGAGAGTTGTCAATTCACACAAACGCTTTACTTAAGCCTTAAAGCAGTCGGGTTGGCAAATCGGCTGGGTGCTTATCCTCATGATTTATCAGGTGGACAAAAACAGCGCGTTGCCATTGCCCGTGCCTTAGTTGCTCACCCAAAGCTGGTTCTAGCCGATGAACCCACTGCCGCGCTTGATCGAAAATCAGGGCGAGATGTGGTCAACCTGATACAGCAATTGGTGAAAGAACAGGGCTGTGCTGTGCTAATGGTGACGCATGATCATCGCATCTTGGATGTTGCCGATCGAATCGTTTATATGGAAGATGGAAGATTGGTGATGCCGACTTGAGCCATGAGAAACCCTAAATCTATCTTAAGTCAGTTACTTACGCTTTTGTAGATTGGTATATCCATAACTGGAACCATAAATATAGCAGTAAGCACACTGTAATCACTCTAATATTCATCCTAATGGTAATGATAGAGGTATCACTTCAGGTCGCAAGAGAGTAAGGCAAATATGGTTAAGATTGGGTATCACGCTTCTCACGAACAATTTCCGCCGAGCGACTTGCTCAAATGGGTTCAGCTAGCTGAACAAGCGGGATTTACACGAGTGCTTTCCTCAGATCACTTTCATCCTTGGAGCGAACAGCAAGGACAAAGCGGATTTGCTTGGTCGTGGCTTGGGGCAGCAATGCAAGCAACGCCTCAGCTTTCCTACCGTGTCGTCAATGCGCCTGGACAAAGATATCATCCAGCAATTATTGCTCAAGCCGCTGCAACGTTAGCAGAAATGTTTCCTAATCGATTCTGGTTAACAATTGGCAGCGGTCAGGCGATTAACGAAAATATTACGGCAGAGAAATGGCCGAGCAAGCGCGATCGGAATGCTCGCCTGAAAGAATGCGCGGAAATCATGCGTTCCCTTTGGGCGGGCGAAACCGTTACCCATCACGAGGGTTGGTTTGCGTTGAAGAAGCAAAGTTATATACCCGTCCTGAAACTCCACCTTTACTAATTGGGGCTGCTGTCACTGCCAAAACAGCAGAGTGGGTGGGCAGTTGGGCAGATGGTTTGATCACAATCTCTCGCCCGCATGAAAAGCTGCGAGAGGTCGTAGATGCTTTTCACCGAGGCGGGGGCGAAGGAAAACCTATGCTCTTAAAAGTACAGCTTTCCTATGATCAGAGTTTATCGAGTGCTCAACAGAAAGCCCATCAGCAATGGCGAAACAACATATTTGAAAATATTGTAATGACCGAGTTGAGGACACCTCAGCAGTTTGATGCCGCCGGAAAATTTGTTCAACCAGAAGAACTGAACGAACATGTCCGGATTGCAGCCGATCTACAACAACATATCGAATGGTTACAGAAAGATATTGATCTAGGATTTGATGAACTGCTTTTACACAACGTTAATCGAGAACAGCAACCCTTTATTGAAGCATTTGGCGAGAAAGTGTTGCCTATTTTGACGCAGCAATAAGGTGTTCTGAGAGTAGGGGCACAGATTTCAAGGACAGATCTTGGGAATTCAATCCGTTCGATCGTGGGTAGGGGCGGGTTTTGCGGTCAAAACCATCGCCGGATGCCCGTTGATCTGCTTAACCCGCCCGTACAGTTTACGGATTGATTCAATCCACAATCCTTGGTGTTGCTAAAGAGGATAAATCTGGGCTGTCTAAGTCATACCCCAACCAATCCCTCACTCCTTTACTGTTGATTTTTTCCAACCCGCAGCCAACGATAACCATAGCCTTCTAACTCAATGCTGCAAGAGTTGAGCTTCAGCGGTTCATAAGGACGATCACCCAGCAAATCAATCAGATGTTGGTCGCTGTTTACCAAACGTTGCTTCAAATTGATTGTGCAAGGCTGCTCAGAAAAGTTGTGAAGCAATAGAACTGTGCCCTGCTTCCAGTGACAGCAATGAGCAAAAACCGCAGGATTATCAGCTTCAATTATTTCCCAGGTTCCCCAACCAATTTCTGGACATTCCTTCAGCATCCAAATTGCCCGTTCCATCCAATTGAGCAGTGAGTTAGGATCACGGCGTTGAGCCATCACATTTAGTTGCTCATAACCATACTCACCCTCAGTAATCACTGGCCAAATCAACTGATCAGGTGAAGCGGTGGAAAAGCCGCCGTTTGGCTCACTCGACCACTGCATTGGCGTTCGTAAAGCATGGCGCTCTTCTAGTTCCAAATTATCACCCATGCCGATTTCTTCGCCGTAATACAGCACTGGCGTTCCGGGCAGAGTAAACATGAGGCTATAAGCTAAGCGAATCCGACGTGGATCATTCCCAACGAGCGGCGGATAGCGACGACGAATGCCGCGCTCATAAATCCAAACTTGCTCTTTGTCCTGCTGAAATCGAGTTAGAATTTCTTCCTGTTCGGACTCCGAGAGTTTGTCTAGAGACATTTCATCGTGGTTTTTGACAAATTGGGCCCACTGCCCCATTTTCGGAATGGGTGGTAACGCCTTCAAGCCAGCAACCAACGGTTCAGCCGATTCTCTTGCAAGTGCCAAGATTAAATGTTGATTTACCATAAAGTTGAACAACATTTGCATCCTATCACCATCGCCAAAGTATTGCGGTATATCTTCCATCGGCACATTCGCCTCTGCCAGAATAATGGCATCACCCTGTCGCCATGAGAGGAAGTTACGCATTTCCTGTAGGTATTCGTAAGGGTCGGTGATGTCCGCCGAATGCTCAATTCCTTTTAGCTCAATCAGGAAAGGGGCAGCATCTACTCGAAATCCGCAAACTCCTAGCTGTAACCAGAATCCCATAATCCGGTAGAGTTCTTCCCGAACTTCAGGATTACCGATATTTAAATCAGCTTGGTGTTCATAGAAGCGATGAAAGTAGTATGCTTCAGCGATTTCATTATAAGTCCAAGTCGTTTCTTGATAGCCCGGAAAAATGATTCCCTCTTTCGCATCTTCTGGCTTCTCATCTGCCCAAACATAAAAATCACGATATTTAGAATTTTTGTCTTGGCAAGCAGCTTTGAACCAAGGATGTTCTGTTGACGTGTGGTTCACCACCAAATCGACAATAACCCGAATTCCGTGATGGTTGGCTTGTCGCGTAAATTCAACGAAATTCCCTAATGTACCCAAGCGTGGATCGACACTGTAGTAATCGGTGACATCATATCCGTTGTCGCAGTTTGGTGTTGGATAGAACGGCATCAGCCAAATGCAGTTTACTCCCAATCCCGCAATATAGTCGAGCCGCTGCATTAGACCTTCAAAGTCTCCGATTCCGTCTCCATTGCCATCCATGTATACTTCTACATCAACGCAATAGATGACACTATGCTTGTACCAAAGATCTAACATAAAAAAGTTCTATATCGCTAAATTCTCAGTTAGGTACTCATCTAAGCACTACAGAATTAATTCAAGGGTTAAAGCATTCGCACTCAAACCGTAGAGGATGTTTAAAAAGTGGCTGGTTGTGATTCTCAGCACTGGTGGCTTCCCCCTAACCCCCTTAAAAAGCTGCGGTGTACACACAACTCCTCTTAGCCCCTAAATCCTCCACCCGTGAGGGACTTTGAAGACACAATCGGCTCGGAGAAGTCCCCCCAGAGTGAGGGATTCAGGAGGCGAAAAGAGTCTACAACGAAGCTATCTCAACGGGTGTGTACACGGTAGCCATTAAAAAGGGA
>JAAUQT010000057.1 GCA_012033495.1 Cyanobacteria bacterium RM1_2_2
CCACCGATCGGCTCTATCGAATTGAAGTCTCAGGGGCGAATCTGCCGAGATATCCGAAAAGTGCGTCGCACAACCGCGAGTTTGTCGTGCCTTATGAGCAGCTTTCTGAAACTCTCCAGCGGATTAATCGGCTGGGCGGCAAAGTGGCGAGTGTCACAATTGCCCAGTAAGGAATGGGAATTCAATCCGTTCGATCGCGGGTAGGGGCGGGTTTTGCAGTCAAATCCATGGCAGGATGCCCGTTGATCTGCTAAACCCGCCCGTACTTGGTAGAGGCAGAGGCGGGTTTTGCGGTCAAATCCATTGCCGGATGCCTATTGATCGGCTAAACCTGCCCCTACAGGTTACGAATTGATTCAATCCACTGATCCTAAATTTGAGCCAAATGAGTGGTCTGCACTCAAGGCTGAAAGGCTGTTGATAGGTTGAACGTAAAGGTGCTAGACCGCGCTCTGGGACACACTCCTCCCTAACTTCCCTGGCAAAACTGCCGTGTACACATCCGTTGAAGATCCCCCCCTAACTTCCCTGACAAAAAGGGGGGAACCAAACTGAAACTGGATGGAAGTCCTCCTTTTTAAGGGGGATTTAGGGGATCAAATGTAACACCAATTTTGATGGCAATTTTTGCCTTTGAACCACCCTTACAGGAGAGATAGCTATGTTGGGACAATCTGCATTGACGAGAGCATCCGGCTCTTCCTCGGAAAACCGCGTGTTTGTGTATGAAGTAACGGGTCTACGGCAAAGTGATCAAACCGAGAACAGCGCCTATCCCCTGCGGACAAGTAGCAGCATTTTTATTCAAGTTCCCTACGCTCGCATGAATGACGAAATGCGTCGGATTACCCGTCTAGGCGGAAACATTGTCAGCATTCGTCCTCTGGTAAACGGCGAGCCGGCTCCGTCCGAAAACACCGCGCATGAAGGCTAATTAGGCGCTAACCTGATAGGCAAAGTGAGGGCAGTGTCAAGGCAAACAGAACTGCTGAATGCTTTGCTCCTTCAAGCGCGGAGATGATTTTTTCTGGGGGCTGTGATCCATTTCGGACAGAATCCTGATGATGGCAGAGTGATCGTCTCTAGCCTGTTTTGTGGGAACGGGCGCGATCAGGCGGATGCCGTCAACTTTTGACCATCCATGGATGACGCACCCTAGAAATCTCCCCAGTTCTTAACTCAATCCTTAACTCAATCCTTTGACGGTAGGCTAGTGATTAAATCTAGCCTATTTTTTATGTTTGCTTTTCTATGTTTGTTTTGCGCCTTTTAACCTTAACCGATGCTATTCAACTCGCAGATTACTACCGTCGCAACGAGTCCTTTCACCGGGAGTGGACGCCACTCAAACCGGATGGCTACTATACTCCTGCGTTTCAGGAAACATGGCTGCGAAATTACTTTCAACGCCACAATCGCGGTGAACAATATCGGTTCGGCATTTTTACCTCAACCGACCCCGAATTGCTGATCGGCACGATTACCTTAGCCGCCGTAGAACGAGAGTTTTTTCAAAACGGACGGTTAGGCTATTCGGTAGATCAGCAGTTTTGTAATCGCGGTGTGATGACAGAGAATTTGCGGAAAGTCATGCAGTTTGCTTTTGAGAAGCAGGGTTTGCACCGTCTAGAAGCCAGCCTTATGCCTCACAACATTGCTTCTCGGAGAGTGCTGGAAAAGTGCGGCTTCCAAAAATTTGGCTATTCGCCCCAATATCTCAAAATTCAAGGCGTCTGGCAGGATCACGAACTCTATATGGCACTGGCTGATCCCTCTTCCTAACTCGGTTGGTGTCAAGGTTGGAGCCTCAATCTTTTAAGGCAATTGTTGTAAAACTTTCAGCAGCCAGCGGGGTCGTCATTCCAACTAATCGCGCCAGCCGTTGATTGCGAAACTGAATCACTGTGCTGCTGCCTTTTGGTTCTAACCGCAGTTGGTCAAAGCTCAGCCCATCTGTAAGGGCCAACTGATCGCGTCCGGCTTGAAAATCGCTGATGATCGCCACACCGTCTGGAGACAGTACAAACAGATTTTTCCCTTTGCCGCCGAGCATCTGATTCTGACCTGCGCCTCCTGCCAGCAAATCGTCACCTTTGCCGCCGAGCAGCCAATCAGCCCCGCGATTGCCCAACAGCGCATCGTTGCCTGTTCCTCCCACCAAAGTATCTTGCCCTGCTTCACCCAGAAGGTAGTCATTGCCTGCGTTGCCGTGTAATCGATCTCGACCTGCGCCACCAAACAACGCATCGAAGCCGCCGCCCCCTCGTAAAGCATCATTGCCGTTCAAGCCGTGCAAGTTGTCTGCCTGCTTGCGTCCCTGAATGTGATTGCGGTTGTTTTTTCCTTTAGCAAAGCGAGTGAAAGCTTCTAGCACCGCTGCATCTGCCTGAATTAGCCCCGCCCCACTGCGAAAGTTGCCCGCCGGATCAAGTGGGATAGCCGTATCCTGCATGATCTCCACAATTTGCGCCGGAGTCAGCCGCTTTGCCCCACCTGCTCGCTGGAGAATCAATGCTGCCACTGCTGCGGCATGAGGAGCCGCCGCCGAAGTGCCAAAAAAGGGATTAAACGGCTGAAAAGTTGTTGCAACGCCATTGGGGGCAACAAATTCAGGTTTCTGGCGAATATCGGGACTATCGAGCCGCCGACCTTGAGGATCAAGCAAAATGGGAGTTCCGCCTCGGCTAGAAAACTCATCGAGCACGGGCGGCTTCACACCAAACAAAGGCGTTCTGTTCACTTGAACTGACCCGACCGCAATCGCTCCTTTGGCATTCGGCTGTCCATAAACCGTAGAAGGTTCTCCCCCCAAAGGATTGCTAGGTGCATGATTAGCGTCATTCACGTATTCATAGACGACGTTACTATCAGCACTATTTGCGGTGCTAATCCATTTAATTTGATTACTAGGGTTCTCTGAATCCACCTTGCGGGCAATCACCAAATAAGCCGTTTTACTTGTTGTCGCTTCATAGAATAGTTGTTCAATGGGCTGTTCAACGCCTTGAGAAAACAAGGTTCTAGACACCGCCAAAATCTTGCCGCCTGCCTCTGGTAGCTGAGGGTTGCTAACCAAAAATAGCTCCAAGTCGCTGGTAATTTTTCCCACAGGCTGATCCCACCCCAGCATAGGAGCAATCACATCTCCCCACAAAAGCGAAACATCCTGAAAGAGATCAACCGTCTCATCGGTTGCAAAATTGTGCGCCTCGTAGGTATTGCCGCGAAAGGTGAACTGGTCACTCGGTCGAAAGATACTGTCATACGAGCGATTGCCATCGTTGCCGATCGCTGAGAAATAGGCAATGCCGCGTTTGCTAATCTGATCGACCGTGCGGGCTGCCAAGCCATCTTGAAAGATGGTGGTTGCAAATCCCACATCGTCTACAATAATGTCCGCTCCGGCTCTAGCCAGCGCTTTTACCGCTTTAACAAAACTGCGTTCATTGATTCGATTCGGGGTGGCGTAGGCTGTGTGAAACAGCAGTTCGGCTCCGGGCGCAAGGTCAGTGATAATTTGCAGCATGGCTCGCCCCTCGTCATTGCCGCGCAAATCTTTCAGCACCCGAACAGGTTTGGTGTAGCCTAAAGGATTGTTGCGTCCGGGCAGATCACCGTCAGCAATATCGGTTTCTGCATCTCTAAGCGCATCATAGCTGTCAGAAATCACGCCAATTTTGATGCCCCGACCGTCGAGGTGGAAGTTGCGTCGAGCGACCTGCGCCCGCACAACCCGATCGCCTTTTGTTGTTACTTTTCCTACCATGTTTGACTCGATGCCACCCTTACGTCAGCTTTTGCCATTTCTATTATGGGTTTTGGTTCTTCAGACTGGCTATGGATAAGGCAGAAGAAGGCAGCGGGCAGCGAGCAGATTACCTAAAGAGGGTTCTCTTTGACGCAGAACGCTCTACAGATCCGATGTGACTTGAGTGAATGTATCCGGCAATCACAATCATCCGTTCATCAGGAGGTAAGTCCTAGGGGCTGCTTCCAACTGTTGTGCAACCGCTTGATGCTTTGGTGCGAGATCGCTTTGATACTGATCAGAAAACTTTTCAAACCCCCTCTCCTACTCCTACGGTGTACACCCAACTCCTCTCAGCCCCCTGAATCCCCCACTCGTGGGGGACTTTGAAGACACAATCGGCTTGGAGAAGTCCCCCAGAATGGGGGATTTAGGGGGCGAAAAAGTCTGCAACGAAGCGAATCTCAACTGGTGTGTACACGGTAGCTCTTCTACTCAGGAGCATTCGTCATGCTTTTCCAACTTCCCTTCAGGGAGGGTCAATTCCTGCGCTCGTTCCTAGACTGGCGCTATACTACCAATAGTTAGTTGAGCTAACTAAATTTGATTCCGACCAAAGTTCTGCTGAAGGTAGCTGCATCAGTTGGCTATCGGAATAGGCAGAGCGCTGTTATGGCTGATAACCCGGCTAAGCATGGGATTCACCAGATGGCAATCTGTGCGGGGTTGTCTATTTGTTGCTTGATCTCCAACTTGAGGAAGAAGCGACCTGCGATTCAGAACTGATTTAATTAGGTTTACAATTATTTATATTTATTTAATTCTTAGTGCAGTGGCGATTTCATCAGCGCTGCTTGCATTCGTTCATCAAATGTTATTTATTCGTCAAAGCTTATTTATTTGCCAAAGCTGATTGATCGGGCTTGAGGAGAAACCAGTCAGGGTGAATCGTGTTGCTCCGACCTCATTATCCGACCTCATTACTAGAAGCTATGCTGCCAATTTTCGCTCCTAACCAGTCCTCTAGAAAACATCGATTGCGCCCAAAACCGACAGTGCCGATTGCGGCTGTGCTACGGCTAGGAGTAATGGGGCTGCTCCTGTTTCCGGCTGGCTGCATGATGCCTGAGGGAGACGCTCAACCCCAAGCTGGACAGCAGCAGCGCGGCCCGGTTGCCGTTGATGCCGCCACTGCCCAGAGAACCCAACTCGAAATTGCGGAAGAATACACGGGGACAACCCTCCCCTATCGGGAGTTTCACTGCGAGCACAGGTTGAGGGGCAAGTGCTGGATATTACAGTCGATGTCGGTGATCCGGTTAGGCAGGGGCAAGTTTTAGCCCAGCTTGACGATGAGGTGCTGTCGGCGGCTGTGGCGGAGGCTGATGCAGAAGTTGCCGCTCGTCAGTCAGAGGTAGCCAGTTTGCAGGCCGAAGTGAACGATGCCCAAATTCAGGTGGAACAAGCGCGGTTAGAACTTCAGCAAGCTCAGTCTGATGCTGCTCGAATCGAACAACTTTTTCGGGAGGGCGCAATTTCTGAACAAGAAGCCGAGCTTGCCCGAACCACAGCCGGAACCGCAGAACAAGCCTTGCAATCGGCGCAGCAGCAGGTTCGGAATCGGCAGCGGGCAGTTGAGGCAGCGACGCGACGCATCACTTCTCAGCAGGCGCTCGTCACCCAAGCGCAACGGCGGCAGGAATATACAACGCTGACCGCTTCCGTGAATGGCTCCGTTTTGGAGCGAGGGTTGGAACCCGGTGATTTAGCCCAGGCAGGCAGCGAGATTTTGAGATTAGGAGACTTGAGCCAGGTTAAAGTTGAGGTGCAAATTTCTGAGTTAGAGTTGGGCGCGCTGCAAGTTGGACAAGTCGCCCAAGTTCGGCTAGATGCCTTCCCTGATCAGACGTTTCAAGGACGAGTCAGCCAGATTTCTCCGGTAGCCGACCCCACGGCGCGGTTGATTCCCATTGAAGTGACGATTCCAAATGCGCGGGGGCAGATCGGTACTGGCTTACTAGCGCGAGTTACCTTTCAGCAGCAAGAGGCTCAGCAGATTGTGATTCCTGAGGCGGCGATTCAGGTTGAATCTGAGCGAGCAGGTAGTCCGGCAGGCAGTCCGGCAGGTAATTCGGCAGGTAATTCGGCAGCAAGTGAACCGACCGCATCGACCGCTCAAGATCGCCCCCCTTCAGCCGCGACCATTTTCGTGATTCAGGGCAGCGGAGAGGAGGCAACGGTTGCTTCCCGAACGGTGAGAGTCGGTGAACGAGCCGATCAACAAGTCGAAATTTTATCTGGGTTAGAAGTTGGAGAAAAATTTGTTGTTCGCAGTAGTGGTGCATTGAAGGATGGCGATCCAGTTCGCCTCAGCTTTATCTCTGAGTCTCAGCAGCCATAACACCGTTTGGGCTTTTGGTTCAAACAGCGGTTGTTATGCTGCAAGTGCTTTGCCTTCCTAGACGAGTCACTTCGCTCCTATTTGGTTTACCATGCAAACTTCTCCTTCCGGTTTCAGTATCAGCGCCACTGCGATTCGCCAGCACATCGGCACATTGATGCTGACGCTGGCAGTTATGATCATTGGTTTGTTTTTCGTCTTCAACCTTCAGGTAGACCTGCTGCCCTCGATTACCTACCCTCGCATTGGGGTTCGAGTGGATGCGCCAGGAATTTCGCCAGAAGTCGCAATTGACGAAGTGACCCGACCGCTCGAAGAAGCGCTTTCGGCAACAGAGGGGGTGGTGCAGGTTTATTCCCAGACCCGTGAAGGGCAAATTAGTGTCGATCTTTACTTTCGGCCGGGGGGCAACATCGACCAAGCCCTCAATGATGCTACGGCGGCTTTCAACCGCGCCCGCTCTAACTTACCCGACACGCTGGAAGCCCCTCGGATCTTCAAGATTGATCCCTCCCAGCTCCCAGTTTATGAGTTGGCACTATCCTCGCCCTCACGCCAGCCCGTCGATTTGAGGGTGTTTGCGGATGAAGAATTAGCCCGTGAACTCGGCGTAATTGAGGGTGTTGCGTCGGTAGATGTGTCTGGTGGGATTGCAGAAGAAGTTCGGGTGTTGGTGGATCTCAACCGACTTCAGGCGCTGGGAGTTGGGCTAAACGATGTGTTAGACGAACTCGAAGCAGCGAACCAAGATGTATCGGGAGGGCGAATTCAGGGAGAGTTTTCAGAGCCGCTAACCAGAGCCGTGGGTCGGTTTCAAGATGCCGATGAAATCCGTAATCTCACCTTTAGAACGGCTAGCCCTGGAGCGGGAAACGACAGTGAGAACGCATCAGAGAATACGACTAACAACTCAACTGATACGAGCAATACGGCGAGCCAAAATCGTCGGGTCTATCTGCGCAACTTTGCTGAAGTAATTGATGGCACTGAAGAACAGCGAATCTTTGTTTCGCTCAATCAACAGCCGTCCGTTAAAGTCAGTATCCAAAAGCAGCCCGATGCCAACACCATCGAAGTGGTTAATGGCGTTAAACAACGGATTGAAGAACTGCGGCAAGCTGGCGTAATTCCCGCAGAGATGCAGCTTGTTGCGACGCTGGATGAATCGGTTTTCATTCAAAATGCCATCTCCAATGTGACAAGCGCTGGCTTATTTGGCGCCGGACTCGCTGCCGTTGCAGTGCTGCTGTTTCTCGGTTCCCTCCGTCAAACGCTGATTATTGTTTTGGCGATTCCGTTGGCAACTCTAACGGCCATTATCATGATGCGGCTGTTTGGGTTATCAATCAACATTTTCAGCTTAGGCGGCTTGGCACTGGGCGTCGGCATTGTTGTCGATAACTCGATTGTGATGCTGGAAACGATTGCCGAAGATGCAGGCATGACCCCTGGTAAAGACGCCAAAACTCGGCTCAATGCTCGCCAATTGATTCATCAAGCGTCTCAAAGCAGCCAGTCGGTGGAGTCGGCGTTAATCGCTTCAACGGCAACAAACTTGGTTGCGGTGTTGCCTTTCTTGCTGATTGGGGGGTTTATTTCGCTGCTGTTCAATGAATTAATTCTCACTATTAGCTTTGCCGTTGCTGCATCCATTCTCGTTGCTGCTACCGTTGTGCCGATGATGACATCTCGCTTGCTAGCAATTCGGCAGACGAGCGGCGTTGGTCGATTTTGGCTATTGCGAACCTTCAACCGTCGATTTGAAGCCACCACGCGAGGCTACGCAAGGTTATTAAATCGGGTTTTGCGGCAACGCCTGCTAGTAATTGGCTTAACGTTTTTGCTGTTGGGCGGCAGCAGCGCCATCATCATCGGACGAATTCCTCAAGAGATTTTGCCCCGGATTGACACTGGGCAGGCTCGATTATTCGCCCAATTTCCACCCGGAACACCGCTAGCCACCAATCGTAAAGTCATGGAAGCGGTAGATGATATTTTGGTGAATCAACCGGAGACAGAATATGTATTCACAACCGTTGGCGGCTTTTTTGTTTGGCAGTAACACAAGCGAGAATCCCTTGCGGAGTTCTAGCACAATTACGTTGAAGCCGAAAACTAACGTAGAAGAATATATTGCACGAGTGACTCAGGAGTTTAACAAGCTGAATTTGGTGGGAATTCGTTTGCGGCTGAGTCCGGGTGAAGTACGGGGACTGATTCTCAGCAACTCGCCGGTTCGTTCCGAAATTGATGTGATCTTACAAGGAGAAGACACGGAAGCATTGGAGCGCGCCGGTCAGCAGGTTTTGGAAGTCCTAGAAGAGCAAGCAACGCTAGCCAGCTACCGACCTGATGCGGATAGCCGTCAATCTGAAATTCAAGTCCGACTTGATCGAGAACGCGCTGCCGATTTAGAGTTAAACATTCAGGACATTGGCGATGTTTTAGCCACTGCCATTGAAGGTGCAGTGCCAACCCAACTTCAGCGCGGCAACCGATTGGTCGATGTCCGAGTCCAACTTGATCAAGATTCGATTCGCCGTCCTTCCCAGATCGCGCGGTTGCCCTTATTTACCGAAAGCAACCAGTTGGTGCGCCTAGGAGATGTCACCCAAATCGCAACTGGGCAAGCTCCTGGCGAAATTCAGCGCATTAACCAGCGGCAAGTGTTCATCATTGCTGGAACGCTCAACGAAGGTGCCAGTTTGGGACAAGCCCTTGACGAAGTCGATCAAATGATGCGAGACATCGAGTTACCGCCAGGAATCAGCCGTTTGCCAAGCGCTTCTGCCCAAAGCAACCGAGAGATTCAAGCTGCCCTACCTATTTTGGGTGGACTGGCTGCCTTTCTGGTGTTTGTGGTCATGGCGGTGCAATACAACTCGCTAGTAGACCCACTGGTGATTATGTTTACCTTACCGCTGGCGTTAGCGGGCGGCATCTGGGGGCTGTTCGTGACTCAAACGGCGATTGGCGCTACGGTGATTGTCGGAGCCGTGCTGTTGGTGGGGATTGTGGTGAATAACGCCATTATCATGATTGAATTAGCCAACCAAATCCGGGAACAGGATGGCGTGAATCGTCGCATTGCAATTCTCAAAGCAGCCCCGCAGCGGCTTCGCCCAATCTTGATGACCACCATCACAACGGTGTTAGGCATGTTTCCGCTGGCGTTGGGTTTGGGGCAAGGCGGCGAGTTTCTTCAACCTCTGGGCATTGTCGTATTTTCGGGCCTAGCGTTGGCAACGGTGCTGACTTTGTTTATCATCCCTTGTTTCTATTTGCTGCTCCATGATTGGGTTGGTCGCTTCTCTGGCGGCAAGCCGGCTGAGGTTGATTCTGCCCCCCAACCGACGGCCCTAGCGGAACCTAGAGCACCTGCCGAAAGCATTCCTCACCGAGATTAGCGCAAAATCCAGCGATTCGGCCGATTGGACTTCTGCTCGACTGATTTTTTGTCAACCATTCAAATTTTTGAACCCCTCAAACAACCATGCGTAAAACCCTGCGGAACTTGCTCAGTATTGCCCTGTTTGCCTTTGTGCTGGCTGTGAGTTGGTCAATCTTCCGACCTGCTGCCAGTCAACTTGCTGCAAATCCCACTGACTATGGCAATCGCCTGTTTCAGTCTCATTTACACGATCGCCCGATGGCTTCGGATGCTGTTGCCCAAGCGCCCATGCAGCCCGTTGAGGCAGAGCAAGTGACTTATGCGACTGTAGACGGTCAACCTGTGACGGGCTATCTGGCTCGCCCCGCGAATGCTACCGAATCGCTGCCCGGACTGATCGTGATTCACGAATGGTGGGGGCTGAACGACAACATCGAAATGATGACGCGCCGCTTGGCTGGTGAAGGCTATCTGGCACTAGCAGTTGATTTGTTTGGGCAGGTTGCCGACACCCCCGAACAAGCCAGAGCGCAGGTGCAAGCCGCCGCCCAAACGCCCCAAAAACTAGAAGACAACCTCCGGCAAGCCTATCAGTATCTCAGCAATCAGCAGGCTTCTAAGGTGGGCAGCATTGGCTGGTGTTTTGGCGGCAGTTGGTCTTTGAGAACAGCGCTGCTGCTGCCAGAAGAGCTTGATGCGGCGGTCATCTATTATGGCGGTCAACTCATCACCGATTCAGCCCAACTTGAACCGCTACAAATGCCGATTCTTGGAGTGTTTGGTTCCCTAGACGATAATCCTCCGGTAGAGACGGTCAAAGCGTTTGAATCTGCTCTCAAATCGCTGGATAAATCTGTCCAAGTTCACATTTATGAGGGCGCAGATCATGCCTTTGCAAATCCTTCGGGAACCCGCTATAACGCTGAAGCAGCCGAAGATGCTTGGGGCAAAACCACTGCTTTTCTGAATCAGCATTTGAAGTAGGTGTCGGGAAAGGCTTTACTTAAGCGCCCCATCTTGGTCAGATCTTATTGGTCAGATCTTATTGGTCAGATCTTACAGGCAAATTTTACGGGCAGGCGTTTCCAAGGCTGAAGGCGGATTCACCTGCCTACACCGATGTCTTCTAGCATTGCCAAGTGCTGGTCGAGCGGGGCGAGGGTGTTAGCCACAATCATGCCGCTAGCCGCCACAGCCGGTAAACCAATGCCCGGAAAGGTGGAATCGCCGCAGCAAAACAACCCTGCCAGCGGCGTTTGTCCGGTTGGGAAAAGCCCTTTGGCAGCAGAAATGGCAGGGCCGTAGGAGCCGCGATGTCGCCGTAAATAGCGTTCGTGGGTGAGGGGTGTGCCAATGAGGGTGACTTCGCAGCGCGAGCGAATATCTGGAATGATCCGTTCTAAGGCTTGCCACATCACTTCAGAACGCTCTTGTTTACGCTGCGCGTATGCCTCACTGCGTCGATCTAATCCTTGCCAGAGATCATAAGGCTCATTTCCCGGTGTATAGACGTGAATCACATGCTTACCCTCAGGCGCCAATGAGGGATCAAGCACCGATGGAATGGAAACGAGAATCACATTTTGGGCTGCTGTGATGCCCCGATTCCAATCGTTTACAGCAATGTAGTGACAGGCTAAATCAGATCGAATATGGGTAGCATCAATACCTAAATGCAGGTGCATAAAACTATCGCAGGGAGGAGTTGCCTGCCGTTTGCGGCGAAAAGCGCTAGAAACCGATCCAGCAGGGAGTAGCCTTAAAGTATCCCAAACCGACGCATTTGAGATCACCGCTCGCCGTGCCCGCATCACCTTTCCGTTTCGTAACTGCACTCCCGTTGCGCAGTTGTTTTCCACCAAAATTTGCTCAACGTGGGCATTCAGCCACAATTCTCCGCCCTGACGCTGCAACCCGCGCACCAAAGCGTCGACCAATCCTGCGCTGCCGCCAATCGGATAATCTAATGCAACTTGCGGACGATACCATTCAGCAAACATGAACGCCACTTCAGCAGCGCTCGTATCACTGGCAGGTAAACCAGAGAGTAGGAAACAAAGTAAATTCAGCCAATTTTGAATAAATGGATCAGTGATCACACCTTCAGTGATTTTTGAGAACGCTCCAGTTAATCGAGAAATGCTGCTAGCATGACGCCAAAGCGAAGGCGCAAACTGCCCTACTGTCCGGACTGCTCCCCAATCCCAGCGCAGCGCAGCAGGCGGCAAAGCAATTGCAGCATCTTTCAACGGCTCCACGATTTTTGCAGATGCCGCCACTCGTTCACTGCCGATTTGCCCCGCAGTTGGGCCAACACATCACAAAACTGATCGGCTCCAACCGATGTATCAAAATCTCCTTCAGGCAGGCAACAGCCCCACGTGTCGTAAGTCGCACAGGGCAGGTCTTCCCCAATTGCATCCAACACTTGCCGCAGTGGATTCGCCGAGGGACTATAGGATAAACCCGAATGCAGCGACGGCCCCGAATCAAATTTGAACCCTTGCCGCTCAAATCCGTGGGCAGCACCTCCGGCAATGGCGTGGCTTTCACACACGATCACTTCAAAGCCATACCGCGCTAGCAAAGCCGCACAGCTTAAGCCACCAATCCCACTGCCAATAATGATAACGTCTGGTTTTAGCATGAAAAATAGGGTTTGCTGGATAGAATCAATAATCGGATGGATCGCGGCTCTATTAAGTTTTCCGCAAGTTCTGTGAGTGCTCACTCTTTATCTAATCCTAATCTAGCGCCGGTAGCTCAAACGCTGCGATCGGTTAACCTCTGAAGTTAGCGGAGAAGTTGGAGATAAGGATCTTTTTGAGGCTGCTGAAACCTGAGTTTCGTTGGTTCGACATCAATTGATATCGTGAGAAAGGGATGCTTTTGTCTGGCAAGCCGTTATAAAGTAAGTAATTTTGTAAAGTAATGGTGAAATAATGTCTAAACTGAGGAAAGACAACCTTGTTTCTCTCTGTCTTGCCAGTTTTATTAATAGTTCTGATGGTCGATCTTAGCCAATTACTGAGTCAAAAAACGGACTCAATTACTGAACAATGGGTTGCGGCAGTGGCACATGATCGGCACATTCCTACTACCGATCAACTTTCTAGAGTTGCCATCCGTGATCACATTCCTCATGTGCTAGAAGCATTGACCACAGTGCTTTCTCAAACGACGAGTAGCGATGTTGAGACGATCGCGCGCGCTAGTCTACAGCATGGGTTTCAACGAGCCGAGCAAGGATTTGAACCCACCGAAATTGCCCGCGAATATCACTTACTACGCACAATCATTTTCAGTAATTTACGAGAGGGGCTGCTCCAAGGAACCACCGAAGAAGCATTGCGAGCCTTTTATTTGATCGATGCCGTAGTAGATGCAGCGGTGGCGGAATGTTTTAAAAGCTATGTCAATCAGCGGCTTCAAGAGCTAGAACATTTGCAACACCAGTTGACTTTAACCAATCAGGAATTGAATCGCCTCTTGCACACCAGTCAGGAAAACTTATCGCACTTGGCTCATGAGCTAAAAACGCCGCTCACGTCAATTATTGGCTACTCTGAACTCTTTTTGCGGCAGCAGCGGCAAACGGAAGAAACGAAAGTGAAAGACACGGTGCCCAATTTGGAGCATATTGAACGAGTGCTGCGTAACGGTCGCCAGTTGCTTGGTTTAATTAACGATGCGCTTGAGCTTTCTCGCTATGATGCCGGAAAACTGAAGTTGCGCTTAGTGCCAACCGATGTTTGTTCCGTGATTCAAACCGTTGTGGAACTGATTCAGCCTCTCGCAGTTTCTCGTGGTTTAGAACTGCGGATCGAGCATGATCAGGCTCCTCATCAGGTGCTCACCGATCCGCTGCGATTGCAGCAAATCATCCTCAATTTGGGCAGCAATGCCGTTCGCTATACCGAAACTGGCAGTGTTATCATTTCCTGCGCTGTCTTAAGCGAAGCTCAGTGGGCTTTGATCGTTGCCGATACCGGAATTGGCATTGCACCAGAAATGCAGGAGCAAATTTTTGAACCTTTCTTTCGGGTCAATGCTACGGAGCAAACTCAATTAACGGATAGCACAGGGCTAGGGTTGGCTATCGTTCATCGGTTAGTCAAACTGCTGCAAGGCGAAATTAGCCTGACATCCACTGTTGGCATGGGTACAACGTTTCAAGTTATCTTTCCGCTGAAGATTGATGATTAATCAAAAGCCTGAAGCAAGAAGCCAAAAATACAACGGTGAATGTAACATTCTCAGCCATGCTAGCTGCAACGCTCAGACAATATTCTGATGAGCATTGATTAGAATATTCTAGACAAATGAATTTGCCCATCCGATTACGACGACTTGTGAATCGGCATCAGTGATCCATCCGGCTCCTCCGTTACAAAATGACTTAGCTTTGATTCCGATTTTGCTTTCTGTGAATGCACCCTGCTAAAAGTTTTTTGGAGAGATGCAGATGCAGTGAATCAGGGTCACGACTCTAGCGCAGATTATTCCGTCGGTTCTGAAGGAGCCGGTGAGGACGGTAACTTTTGCTCTGAACGGCTGAAAGGCGCGGCTTCCAGCGGTACGGTTTCTGAAGGGGCAGTTTCTAGCGGGATGGCTTCCAATGAGCGGGCTGCTGGAACCTCAGCCAAAGGAAGTGGCTCTGCCGTGGCAGCTTTTAACTCCAGCGGAATGTTGACGGCTGACGGCGTTTTTCTGGGTTTTGTGTCTAGTTCTCGCCAGCGGTCGGCCAAATACACGATCAGCGATGTGCCAATATAAAACGCGCCTCCTCCTAGGGTCAGGTCGTAGGCATAGGTGATGAGATGATCCAAAGTTTCCATATTTCCTCCGATCAGCGATATCGCTCTATGGCTACTGTATCGGAGAGCCGCGACAAAATGTAACGTAGAGTACGATAGAAATTCCAAATCAGTCTGGCTCTGAGGTCAGCCTAGATGATTCCCTAACAACGCCAAGATCCCCAGATTCTTCGAGAAAATCTGGGGATCTCAACCGCTAGCTTGTGCCTAACCAAGAGCCTGTGTAGCGCCCAGATTCCAAACCAGGCTCTTCAGACCAGGCAGGCTTCAGAAGGATTAAGAAACAGCCGCTTGGCGTTCTTTGGCTTCCTTAATCACTTCTTCTGCCACATTCGTCGGGCAGGGGGCATAGTGAGAGAACGACATCGAGAACTGACCGCGCCCCGAAGTCATAGTCCGCAAATCGCCGATGTAGCCAAACATTTCGCTCAGGGGCACATCTGCTTTGATCCGCGCTCCCATGGGGCCGGTTTCCTGCGACTTCATCATGCCTCGACGACGGTTGAGGTCGCCAATCACATCGCCCATGTAGTCATCGGGAGTGAAGACATCCACGTTCATGATTGGCTCTAGCAACTGGGGCCCCGCCTTCGGAATCGATTGCCGATAGGCTGACTTAGCCGCGATTTCAAACGCCAACGCCGATGAGTCAACCGGGTGGAAGCCACCGCCAACCAGGGTGAATTTCAAATCCACGCAAGGGAAGCCTGCCAACACACCTCGGTCGATGCTGGCTCCAAAGCCTTTTTCGACGCCGGCCAATATTCTCTCGGCACTGCACCACCTACCACTTTCGACTCAAACTCAAAGCCCGTGCCAGGCTCGCCGGGTTCGATGATGTAGTCGATTTTGCCGTACTGTCCAGAACCTCCCGACTGCTTCTTGTGAGTGTAGCTATCTTCGAGCCGCTTGGTAATGGATTCCCGATAGGCCACTTGAGGCTTGCCGACCTCCACTTCAACGCCATGCGTCCGCTTCAAGATGTCTACTTTAATGTCAAGGTGCAGTTCGCCCATGCCCTTCAGGATGGTTTCACCGCTTTCCTCATCGGTCATCACATGGAAAGACGGATCTTCTTGCACCATTTTGTTGAGCGCAATCCCCATCTTCTCGTTGCCGCCTTTCGTCTTCGGCTTGATCGCAATGGAGATCACCGGATCGGGGAAGACCATCGGTTCCAGCGTTGCCGGATTTTTGGGATCGCAGAGCGTGTGACCTGTCTGCACGTTTTTCATCCCGACAATGGCAATAATGTCGCCAGCCTGCGCTGAATCAATCTCCTCACGAGAGTTAGCGTGCATTTCCACCAAACGGCTCACCCGCTCGGACTTGCCAGTCGCGGTGTTGAGAATGGTGTCACCCTTCGACAAAGTACCCGAATAGAGGCGGGTAAAGGTGAGCGCGCCATAGCGATCGTCCATGATTTTGAAGGCAAGGGCGCGGAGCGGCTTTTGGGGATCAACGATGGCAAAGCTTCCGGTTTCGTTGCCTTCCAGGTCGATTTCCGGCTGAGGATTCACCTCCTTTGGGTTAGGCAGATAATCCACGACAGCATCCAGCACCAACTGCACGCCCTTGTTCTTAAAGGATGAACCGCAATAGGTCGGGAAGAAAGACATATCACGAGTGCCTTTGCGGATGCAGCGCTTGATGTCGGCAATCTCCAGCTCTTCGCCTTCGAGATATTTCTCCATCAGGTCATCGTCTTGCTCAACCGCCATTTCAATCAACTGCTCGCGGTAGGTTTCCACTTGATCCACCATATCCGCAGGCACTTCTTTGATTTGGTAGTTCATGGGGTCGCCAGAGTCATCCCAAATCCAGGCTTTGCGAGTCAGCAGATCCACCACACCAGAAAACTGCTCTTCAACGCCAATCGGCAGCACCATTACCAACGGCTTAGCAGCCAGCACTGTTTCAACTTGCTTGACGACGCGAAAGAAATCAGCCCCAGTCCGATCGAGCTTGTTGACATAGATGACGCGAGCCACCTTCGAGTCGTTGGCATAGCGCCAGTTCGTCTCAGATTGAGGTTCCACTCCACCAGAGCCGCAAAATACTCCAATGCCGCCGTCCAGCACCTTCAGCGAACGATAGACCTCAATGGTGAAGTCAACGTGACCAGGGGTATCAATGATATTGAGTTGGTGGTCATTCCAGAAGCAGGTGGTTGCCGCAGATTGAATCGTAATGCCGCGCTCCTGCTCCTGTTCCATAAAGTCCGTCGTTGCTGCACCTTCATGCACCTCACCGATTTTGTGGATCTTGCCCGTTAGTTTCAAGATTCTTTCAGTTGTGGTTGTTTTGCCTGCATCGACGTGAGCGAAGATTCCAATATTTCGATAACGAGTGAGGTCTTTCATAGTTGCTCTCTAAGATTGAATGCGACGAACTTTAGGTGAACCACCCTCAAAGTTGGACTTGGAGGGCACAGTGCCGTTTGCGTCGCCAGCACAAGCGAGGTTTCAGCCACACAATATCAGGAAACCTTGCCCTATGCTCACAGCACCATTACTAATTGTAAAGCTTCAGGTATGGTAGTGTTGTGGCCAAGCCACAAAATTTGTCGGAAAGATCGGGCAGTTATTTAATCAGGTGATTTACGCGCTGGTTAAGGGTTTCTAACAGTAGCGCAGGCAGGGTTGACAGAGCCGTCTTGAAAGACATAGCGCTATGCAAAAAGTTGAGGATAGGAGAGTGAGGAGCAACGTATTGATACGGAAGGTTCCCCTCTCACTTCAAGCATTTACCGCTGCGAACGGTGAAGATGAGCGGCAACAGATGTGACCGAAACGAAGTGAAAAGACTGTGTTGGCCGCTCCATCACATTGTTATGCATCGTTCCGCGAGGGATTAGCTTAACCCAACTCGGACTCTATAAAATCCATAAACTCTACAATATTTCGAGATAACCCAGGTTCAACTTTAGATGTTTCAAGCTGCTTTAGTCTGGGCGTCTGTCAGCATTTCGTAGTAAGTATTCCACTCAAAGAAGTCTATTGAATCTCCAAGTTCGCCCGCCTGGAAACGCTGATGGAAATGTGCTGATGACATTTGATAGATTTCTTCAAACTTTTTCAATCGAGATTCTAAGTCTTCAACCTGTTTCGCAATTGAGGCTTTTTGAATTTCCCTGTCTAACCATCGTCGCTCTTCATCAGACAGTGAAAGAATGATTTGCGCCAGAGACTCTACTAATTTCTGATTCATCAAACACCTCCAGCTTTCTGAGCAAAATGTTCTAATAATTCCCGATGCAGAAAGCGATAACGTCCGCCAATGCGTTGCAAAAGCCGCCGCTCAACACAGTAGTTGAGGAAGCGAGCATAGTCCCAGGGAATTACTTTAGCAATCGCGAAGAGAACCAGCCTCATAGAAAAGTGCTTGATGCAGGCAATGGCGCCACATATTAATCCAACAAACACGAGTAGAGAGAGAATTATATGATCAGCTTTTGATGAGCCAAGGAGGATAAATGTTTCATGGTCGCCAATTCCTCCACCATCCCTTACTGCGATAAGTGTCATCACTAAAAATGAGATTCTGTGCAATGAAAGCTTTGTTGGGATTCTCTTTCCCAAACGACTTCTGCTCCGGAAAGTCCATGTTGCTCCGTAGACAGATTTCCCATTTGCTTTGGGTTAAATGTTCCCCTTGCCCTTGCTGAACCTGAGAGCCAATAATTTGTGTACCACTAATGGACTGGGATTGGGATGAGGGCTTGCGAAATATGCTGCTACTCCGTTGTGAAGTCAACTCCATTGTAGAAAATTTTGCAGCAAAAGCTTCACTGGGTTGTTACTGCTTACCAGAAAACTATTAGCCACATCCCATCCACGCTTTTGAGCCGCATAACGGTTCGGTTCAGCGGCGACGAGTAAACTGAAACGGTAGACGAAAAAACTTGCTCGTCCGCTGCAACCGAATTGTTGGACTGCTGGCATTTACAGAGAACTTCATCTCTACCCAGTACCTTCAAGTTCATCAGACAATTTTGGGGTAAGGAAGGAATGAGCGAAGATAGCTGCTTGGGTACGATCGCGCAAATTCAATCGACTCAAAAGACTGGAAACGTGATTTTTCACCGTCTTCTCAGTAATGCAAAGAATTTCAGCAATCTCGCGATTACTTGCACCTGTCGCAATCAAACTCAGCACCTCGCGCTCTCTAGGCGTTAGTTCCGCCAATTCAAGCTTGGGGCTACTTGCTGGGCTGGGTGCAACAGAACGCTGTGAGAACACTTTCTTGAAGAGACCAGGACTAAGCTGTGTATAACCTTTACAGGCAGACCGAATCGTAGCAGCGAGTTCGTCTGAAGGGGTGTCTTTGAGCAGATAGCCGATCGCTCCAAAATCCATTACCTGTTCAACATATCGTTCATCATCAAAGGTAGTAAGAACGAGAACCTTGATTTGAGGGAAGCGATCGCAGATTAACTGTGTCGCAGTCACGCCATCCATCACAGGCATTCGGACATCCATCAGAACCAGATCGGGTTGTAGTGCAGTTGCTTGCTCAAGAGCTTGCTGACCATTTTCGGCTTCCCCAACGACCTGCAAATCAGTATGAGATTCCAGCAGCCGCCGCAACCCTTGGCGAATGATGGTTTGATCTTCAGCCAACAATAGACGAATCATTGTGCTGCTCCTAACAATGGCAATGAGACGGTAATTTGACATCCAGATTCAGCAACGATCTGGATCTGTCCACCGAGGTTTTCTGCTCGTTCTTTCATGCCTTGTAAACCAAACCCAGTCTGGTTTTGCTGAAGGTTGAATCCTTTGCCATTGTCCACAACTTGTAAATATAGAATCGACGTAGTTTATCTATAGATTGAATTTCTAATTTATCTATAGATTGAATTTCTAATTTAATCGTCACTTCAGTGGCTTCGCTATGTTTCTGAATGTTCGTCAGCGCTTCTTCAAGAATGCGATAAGCAGCAACCTGATAGCGATCGGGAAACTGGATCGGCAGGTTCATTTCAAGCATGGGATTGATGCCTGTGATGTGATTAAATTCGGCGACAAGTTGCACGATCGCCTCCTCAAAAGGCTTGCCCTTCAGCGGATCAGATCGCAGCATTGAAATCGCCTGCCTGAGTTCCCGCCGTGCTTCTGCGCCCAATCGCTTGCTGTCCTCTAAAAAAGCTTTGGCTTCCTGCGGATCGACTTTGAGCGAGAGAGCCGTATTTTCCAAAACCACACTTTGCGCGGTGAGCAAATGTCCGAGTGAGTCGTGAATTTCGCGGGCGATGCGGGTGCGCTCTTGCAATGTTGCCTGATCTTCGATTTGCACCGAGTATTGATAAAGCTGTTCGTGTGCCAGAGCTAGTTTGCGCCGTCCCTGCCGCTCGTTGGTTAGCGAATTGACCAGCAGCAGCACAAAAATCAGAATTAACCCAAAGGAAAGCAGGGCATCGGCGAGAAAGTAGAGAACTGTGTTTTGCACGTAGGTGACAAACTGCTGCACCTGCTCTGGGTTAAAGCTGAGGCTGAACTGAGCGCCGCCATCGGGCAGCATCACCAGTCCTGGAATCGTCACGCCCTCTAAGTTGTATTTGACAATTTGCATGACCGCCCAGACCGCCAGGAATGGAACCAGCGTGAACGGATACACCAGCCACACCAGTCCAGCGATCGCCCATTTGCCCGTTTGCCCAAACAAAACGCTGCTTCTCAACACCACCGCAATTAGCAGCGGCGACAGGCTATCGAGTCCCCAGCCCTGAAGCTGTCCGATCGCTCCAATCAGCCCAAAGGCAATCACCAGATACAGCAGCTTACTCCACCGCACGGTCGGTAGCCGCAGCCCCATGACTCCAAAAACGGTCAGGAGCAGGGCGATCGCCAGCATCTGTGGGGTTTTAGTGGCGATCGTGCTGTAAAGCTCTCCGTTGTTCCAGAGTACAGGTCGCCCCCAGCCCGGAAAGCCAAACAGCTTGAAGGCAGACAAGCCCAACAAGATCCATTCGAGATACAGCAGCAAACGGAAGGGATGGGGTTGTAGAGGTAGCGCTTTCATGGGTTGAGGAAGGCGATCGAGAATTCTCCCTAATTTGTATCACGCAGCAATTTGTCACTGCCTGAGGCTGAAGCCCTATTTTGAACGGCGCGTAGGTCTAAAGACCCAAACTCAAAACAGGGCTTGCGCCTCATGTGTTTCACCCTTGCCAATTCGTAAATTTGAGGAGTCCTGAGAGGGACATAAACAAACCACCAAATTTATCGAAGGCAGAAATCATGAACGGATTGAATCGCATCAGGCAATCGTCAATGAACCGAATGAAAGCTTTGCTCGCTACCAGCACCCTCGCTGTGATGGTTGGCTATATCCCAATCCAAATGGCGCAAGCGCAGCCACTCACGGGTGCAACCACACCACAACCAGAATTCACTCGTGGTGGTGGCGGCTGTAGCCAGTTTGGGCGCGTTGATACTGGACGGACACCCGCTCAGGGACAAGCTGTTGATCAAGTGCTACAAGAACTCATCATGCGTCGTTGTGTCATGGAAGGTGTCCCTGTCACATCGGCGGAAGAGGATCGCATCTATCCACTGATTAAAGCGTTGACAGCCGGTGTTCGCTCCAATCTTGGCAACGATGCTGCAACAAAAGCACAGTACGACACGTTTCTCACTGGCGCACGTCGCATTCTAGATGCCAGAAGAATGGCACGGGTCGAAGCGCATGTGGCTGCGGCACTTGCACCCAATACTGCACCCCGCACCAGCGATCGATCGCAAATGATCACAGAGCCGCAGCGGGCTGGCGGAACACAACTTTTACAGCCTGAATTTCAGCGGGGGCGGGGTTGCTCGGTCTTTGGCACTGCCGATGCGGGCAATGTGTCGAGCGAGATTCAACAAGCTGTTAGCCGCGCCGTTCTTCAATCGGTTTTCCGCCGCTGCCTGCTCGAAAATGTGCCGCTGACTGCCGCCGAGGATGAGCGCTTGTTCCCGGCTCTGGATGCTCTAGCGCAGGGTGCGGGGCCTCGGCAGTATGAGCAGTTTGTGACCGTCGCACGGCAAACGCTCGACCCGGTAAGCGCTGCACGGGTAGCGGCTAATGTCGCTCAGGCTCGACGTGGACTTTAACCCAGACTTCTCTAACCATGCTGGAAAGGGCGATCGCTCTCTTCAAATTAGCGATCGCCCTCAGCCCATCTGTAGATCGCAAATCTGATTGAGATGACAAACTACTCAATTTTAGTAGAACCATGAAACGCAACAAATTGATCGCTATGCTGGCAGGCGCAATCGTGCTAGCAGGTCTGGGTAGCGCTGGCTTTGCAGTGGCTCAAACACTCAACACCATGAAGCAATCTTTGCCTTTTAACAGCAATCAAACGGAGTTCAAAATGGATGAAATTACTCCTGAGCAAGAAGCCCAAGAATGGCAGGAAATGAAGCAACGTTTCATTCGGGCTGGAATTAATCTTACCTCCCAGCAAGAAGCCACAATTCGCCAAGCAGTGCGCCAACTCAGAATCGATATGCGCCCCGTCTTTGCAGATAATCCTCTCATGATATTTACCCAACTGATCACGGCAGCCACTTTGCCCCAACAGCAAGGTGAAGACCTGATGAGAACAACAGGGTTGGATCAACAGATGGGAACTCCCTTGTTGGCTTACCGAAACACGGTGTTAAACGCTCTAACACCAGAACAACGACCGATTTGGGAAAGTCAAATTTGGCAAAACGGCGATCGTTCCCAAACGACAAATCACTTAACGGACAACCCGATCCAGATTACAACGACGGCTCCCGACCTGGCTGAACAGGCGCGGTTCTGGGAAGAAACGAAACAACGGTTTAGAGATGCAGGCGTTCCGCTGACGCCTCAACAAGAAGCGCAGATGCAGGCGGCTGACGCAAAACTGCAAGCAGATCTGACCCAGGAATTTCAGGCAAATCCAGTCGGAGCCTTTGCTCGCTTCGCGGCGTTTGCCATGCTGCCTGCCGCCATCACCGAGCGAATTGCTCCAGAGCTGCTGGGTCAGTCTGTCATCGCTCATCTGCGATCGGTGGATCAAATTCTTACGCCTCAACAGCAGCAGGTTTGGCAACAGAGATTCAGCAATCTCAATCAGGGTTAATCGCCAACTTCACACCAATCAAATCGAACTCAACGCTTTCAAACTCATTCACCAGGAGCCAAAAATGAAACTCATCTACGTTGCTTTAATTGCTGTGGGAACCGGAATTGTAGGATTTGTTACAGGCGGTGGTCTTGGACTGTGGGGAGGCACGATTGCGGGTGGTTTTGCAGGCGGTGCGATCGGGGGTGCAACTGGAGCTTGCATGACGGTCGATGCGGCAACTACACTCGGAATCCTCACCCCTGATCAAGCAGAAGAAATTGGAGTCAAGCTTGGTCAAGATTTGAAGGTGAAAGGTACAACAGTTGGTGATTTTTCCGTTTGAGCAGGAACTTAAGTGCAGGCGGCTTCGTCGCCACTTTTGGTGATCGCCACTCACCCCAATACTGTTCCACCCTCGACTGAAATGGGGCAAATTTTGCTTAAAAACGTCCAGTTTTTCTAATCAGTTGTGATTGAGGATGTTGCGATGAATTTTAAAGTGCTATCTGTTATTTTGTCTGGAATAGTTTTGGTATTGTCAGGGGTAATTGTTAAGACACAGTTTTTTAACACTAAAACCCCCGTCAGTGCTGAAGCGTCGGTGCGTCAAGCGACTGTAACCGCACTCACCGATGAGATTGCTCAACTTGAAGTGCAACAAGTGTTAGAGGGGACTAAATTCACCGAGAATCCCCCTTCTATGATTCAACTCAGGGAACAGCAATTCCAGCTTAAGGAACGCTTGAGGCAGTTGCAGCCGGATGGCAATCCAGAGGGAGTGAAGCAAGCGATCGCCCAGGCTGTTGAATCTGAAATTGTGAATTTAGAGAGGCAAATGCCCGAAACCGAGGCACGATTCACGAATTCTCACCCAACATTCCAGCTATTGTCATCTCAGCGTGAGGCACTTCAACAATACTTAAAGACATTGCAGTAGACCTTTATCTCCGTCTAGCTATTCAAACAAGGCGTGGCGCGATCGCACTTTGCTTGAATGAAGGCATTGCTCAAGTTGGAAGGTTAGCGCAATTAGGGTAGGCGATCGCTCTTCTTACTCATTGGGGAAAGCGATCGCTCTTCTTATTCATTAAACGTGGTCAAACAATTCTTGGCGATCGTTTAAACCCATAGCGTAAGCAGTCCAACAAGTGGTTTAGCAGAGAGAAAGCGAAATAGCCAAAAAAATTCCCACCCTTGGCAACAAAGGTGGGTTAATGCAAAAAATTACCCGTATTTAAGGGCTAGAACAGCCTTCAGAATTGACATAACCTATCTCTGAGCTTTCATCTGTCCAAGTAGCGTTAAGCACGCTGCTGAGAGTACATTAAGCCAACCTCCAAAGCAGAATTAATAGACTGCTCATGGCTCACTTAATCTTGAATCATTAGCGAACTAGATGCAGCAAATCGCGGGCAACGCTAACACCAGCCAGATCCCATAGCAGATAAGCCAGGAAACCAATCATGGCAAGGCGACCGTTCCACAATTCAGCTTGAGGCGTCCATCCAAACAAGAACGAATTGCGATCAATTCCGTTATATCCTGGAGCAACAGGAGGTAAATTAGTGGAAGGACGAGTTTCGCGGTTCTCGGTTGATGTCGGAGTAGCCATAACTTACATTCCTTAATAAACGTTATGCTCTCAGTTTAGTAACGCATTCGGTGATGGCGCTCTGCCTCTGGTATCAAGTGTCGTGACTCTTGAGAGAGACAAAATATTCGTTTTGTCTAGTGCCCGTCATCAAATACATCAAATAATGGTTAAAGGCTTGCCGCATCCGCCGGATCGCGCCCGTCCCCTCCAACAGGCTAGGGGCTGTCGCCTTGCCAGGGTCAGGGTTTTAGCTGGAATGAATGACAGCCTCTAGTATTTGTAATACTCAATACGGTGACGCTACCTTGAGCAGAATGGGCAGCAGTTCGGTTTCACTCAACGCTCAACAAGATTGGAGGCTGAACGTAGCCGAAACTCAGCAGGAAGGTTTGCTCAGAAAAATTGAGATTGAATGACCTGTAGAATTCGCAACACCTTAGGAGGTTTCTAGGAAAAAGTTGTTGCCACGCTGGGGCAGGTTTGGACTCAGTCTCGCATCGCCCAGATGATTGATCTGCAAAACCTGCCCGTACCGGGGGAGAGGGTTTCCCAGAAAACTCAGAATTCACAAAAATTTACGCCAAGACTGCTGTTCGACAGATGACGAAATTCTCGAAGCGTCACGCTCAGTTGGTAGACTTTTCTTTAAATTGGTAAGTGAGTTCCATAACTCGCTCATTTACAAATGCAAATTGTGCAAACAATTGTGAAAGCCTGATTGATTTTTAGCCCGACTAATGGTGGGCATTACGGGAAATAACAAGTTCTTTGGGAGGTTGGATGAATATTATTGTTGTTGGTTTGAGTCATAAAACGGCTCCGGTTGAAGTGCGGGAGAAGCTCAGCATTCCTACACCCCAAATGGAGGCAGCAATTGCCCACCTTTGTAGCTATCCCCACATCGAAGAGGCGACCATCCTTAGCACTTGTAACCGACTTGAAGTGTATGTGGTCGTGAGTGAAACCGATCAAGGCGTGAGAGAAGTGACCCAATTTTTAGGGGAATACGGCAAGTTGCCAACCTATCAACTGCGCCCTTATTTATTCATCCTGCTGCATCAGGATGCGGTCATGCATTTAATGCGCGTTGCTGCCGGTCTAGATAGCCTTGTGTTAGGAGAAGGGCAAATTCTCTCGCAGGTCAAGCACACCCATAAAGTCGGACAGCAGTATAACGGCATCAAGCGGATTTTGAATCATTTGTTTAAGCAGGCCATCACCGCAGGCAAGCGGGTCCGCACGGAAACCAGCATCGGTACGGGAGCCGTTTCGATTAGCTCTGCCGCTGTTGAGTTAGCCCAAATTAAGGCAGAAAATTTGGCAACTTGTCGAATTGCCCTCCTCGGAGCCGGAAAGATGGCGCGGTTGGTCGTCCAACATCTGCTCTCAAAGGGGGCAACCGAGATCTGTGTGGTGAACCGTTCGATTGAGAGCGCAAGGGAGTTAGCGCAACAGTTCAAAGATGTGGAACTCAAGCTCCACACCCTGCCCGATATGATGCAGGTGATTGCAACTTGCGATCTGGTGTTCACCGCCACTGCCGCCACAGAACCGCTGCTGGATCGCGTGAAGCTGGAGGCAATTTTGGAGCCGCATCGCTTGCTTCAGCTTTTTGACATTGCCGTGCCGCGTAACGTCCATGCTGATGTGAATGAGTTGCCCAACGTGCGAGCCTTCAATGTGGATGATCTCAAAGCAGTGGTGGCGCAAAACCAAGAGAGCCGCCGCAAAATGGCGATGGAAGCCGAAGGCATTCTCGATCAAGAAGTAGAAGCCTTTGAAGTCTGGTGGCGCTCTCTCGAAACAGTCTCTACGATTAGCGATCTGCGCGATAAGGTGGAAGCCATCCGCGAACAGGAACTCGAAAAAGCCTTGTCTCGCCTCGGATCAGAATTTGGCGAAAAGCATCAGGAAATCGTTGAAGCTTTGACCCGTGGCATCGTGAACAAAATTTTGCACGAGCCGATGGTGCAACTGCGGGCCCAGCAGGATATTGAAGCCCGCCGTCACGCTATGCAAACGCTGCGAACGCTATTTAACTTGGAGCCTGCCTCAAACGAGCAGTTTAGCTAAAAAACAATCTTATTTTTTTTCTCTCAGCCTGGATCAATTTGTCATCTCAAATTCATTTCTCGACCATAAGATTGACAAACTGGATTGATACCTTAAATTCACAGGTGAATGAATGCTGCGGAGGAGTGGTTCCCAAAGAACTATTCCTCTTTTTATTTCGGGCTGCTTGACTTTTAGGCAATTTGACAACCTTTCAACTGGCGTATTGACTCTCGATGCAATCAAGCGCTTTGGAATCTGACGGTTGCCACAGGAGAACGAATTAGGAGCACTTCCTGTCGGGAGTGGGAAGGGGCAAACGCCTCTAAGCCAAGCCACCCCACTCACTAGAACAAAAATCTGCCAAGACCTAGAGGCTGTCATCCATTTCAGCTAAGGAGATTTCTGGCAAACCATCTACCCCGGTACGGGCAGGTTTTGCAGATCAATCATCTGTCAATCGTAAGATTTGGGCCAAACCTGCCCCAACGTAGCGACAACTTTTTCCCCAGAAAGCT
>JAAUQT010000058.1 GCA_012033495.1 Cyanobacteria bacterium RM1_2_2
CTGAGGGTAGATTCTCACGTGTTACTCACCCGTCCGCCACTAAGCTCCGAAAAGCTCCGTTCGACTTGCATGTGTTAAGCAGACCGCCAGCGTTCATCCTGAGCCAGGATCAAACTCTCCATGTTGTGTACATTATGTCGTACAGTTTGAGAATTTGTATTTGACTCCGGAACAATTCATGTAGTCTTGTTCCGACTTTCTCCAATTGATTTTGGATCTTGAAACCTTATGTTGAACTTTTGATTACAAGTTCTCTGGCTCAACGTCATCAGTTCAACATCCTCATCATTATTCTTTATTAACGAGGTTTGGTGTTTAACTTGGCTTCCAAACTATTGATTTTTCTAGGTTCAATGCGCTTTATCTTTTAACACCTCTTTTAAATCTAATTAACCTCCGCTCACCTGTGAAAGTGAGGATAACCGTATCGTTAAGAATCATTTACATGACTCCGTACTAAACAGTTGGCAGTTAATTGAGAAGGCGCTGTTCTTTTGGCGCTTGATTACTATAGCCTATCCAATCAAATTCGTGCAACTGGAAATCACATTTTTTTTTAGAAAAGGCTAGAAAGGCAAAGCGGCAGGGCGGCTCAAGCCTTGAGCCAGGAAGGTTTCCGGTGACAAGGATGACTTCACCACGACCGCAATGCCCGCAATTGGGGAGTCTTCTTAGACTGATGGGCTTGCATTCGGGTTAAGACATCATCCAGAATTGTGACGGCTTCTGCTGCGAAAGCTCCCTTATTCAACATGACGCATTCTGCCCGTTCTGCCATCGCTGCGTCTGTAATCTCGCCACGGGAAGGCACTCCCTTCTTCACAAGAGTTTCTAACACCTGAGTTGCCCAAATGACCGGCACATGCGCCGCTTCACACAACCAAAGAATTTCTTCCTGAATTTCGGCTAAGCGTTGATAGCCAATTTCAACTGCTAAGTCACCTCTAGCAATCATCACGCCAAAGGGCTGTTTTCCGGCAGCTTGCACAATGAGTTCTGGTAAATTTCGGATCGCTTCTGGGGTTTCCAACTTGGCGACAATTGCTGGCAACGTCCGTTCCGGCAACCGAAGTTCTAGTTCGCGCTGTAGCAAAGCAATGTCGGCAGCAGTCTGGACAAAAGAATAGCCAATCAAATCAGCATGAGTCGCAACAAAATCTAAATCTTGATAGTCTTTGTCAGTTAATGGACTAATGTGTAGAACCGTGTCGGGGAAATTGAGTCCTTTATCAGCTAGGAGCTTGTTTCCCTTCGGGAAAGTATGGGTGACTTTCAGCAAGACGCCCGGCTGTGTATTGGCTTGGGCGCCATACAATTGATTGGAAGCACAATCAATCACCGTTGCACCAATCTTGCCATCATCAATCCAGACGTGATTTTCGACCGTTAGATGATCCAGAATTTCAGGAATGCTGCAACTGGTGAGGAAATAGTTTGGAGGTAGGGAAAGCGCCTGCTCAGCGGTAGGAGCCGAGCGCGTTAGCAAAATGTGATCACCAGGAAACACACGCAATCGATCCGTTGCAGTGAAAATTTCACCCGTGCGAGGTTTAGGGCCGCCTAAATCCATGTGAATTTTGCAAGAGCATCCTGTCTCCTGTGCTGCCCGCTGGACATGACCAATCATGGCTTGCCATTCAGCAACCGTGTCGTGAGCACAGTTGATCCGAACACAATCGGCTCCTCTTTGAACAATGGATTTGACAAATTCGTAGTCCGTTGCCGCTTCGGTCGGCAGTGTCACCATAATTCGGACTCGCCGTTCGCCATGAGCCTCACCAAACATTGCTTCTGTATGCTTTTGCAGCAGACGAGATCCTTCAAAAAAGTCGGCTAGTTGGGGCTGAGCAGGCGGTTTCGAGACATCAGGATGCACAATCGCATTCAGGGTTGCAATTACTGCATCCAGGTTTGGCATCACTCGTGCTTCAATTCGCCCCAAAGATGAAAGACCCCAAGGCATCAGGGCTGTTTGCAGCGGGCGTAAATCTCGATGTCGTAATGCCAAATAATATGCCAAGTTGCAGGCACTACTAAGAAATTCAGGCTGTTGAATTCGGGGTTGCCATTGCTGGAGGGTAGCTTGACCTTCCTCATAAATCGCCTGCCGGAGTTGCTTTAGCGTGGCAAGGAGAACAGCAGGATTGCCGAGATCTAACGTCTCATACTCTTGAGCATCCAGTTGATTAGTCGTAGAAGCCATAAGAATTGCTAAGCACTTTCTTCTTAGCCATAAATCAATCACATCTGCTTTCAGCTTGTGTGATTAAAGTTAAGGAGAGGTTATAGCGCCAAGAAATTACGAAGCGACATCCACAAGACAACAGAAGTTCCAGCAATTCTTCAACGAACCGCCATCAAAATCCGGTCGTCCCAGCGTTGCCAGATGGTATCCACCTGACGGAAACCCGCTTCTCGCAGGGCTGCTGCATGAAGTTCGAGAGTTGGTTCATTGTCGGTCAGCCGGGGTGCAAATCGGCGCTGTCGTTCTTCGAGTAAGGCTTTCAGGGCTGGTTCATCTGCAATTGCCTGCCACCAGCGTTGCCAGTCCTCCTGATTGCCTTCCACAAAGGCTTGCTCTTCCTGTTGGGTTTGGATGGTTTTTGCCAACCTTTTAAACGTTTCTAGATGCGGTGAAAAGTAGAGATGATCGCCATTTAGGAAAATGCCACCAGAACGTACTAAATGTCCAAGCTGCTGATAGAGCCTAACCAGTTGATCAATAGGTAGCCAGTGCAGCGCGGTTGTGCTGAGAACGGCATCCACCTGAGACTCACCCAATATTTCTATCCAGCCTGCTTGCATCAGGTCTGCTTCGATCCAGCGCAGCCGATTGCCCATCGTTCCCAAAGATCCCTGCCCAATCGCTAGCAGCACCGGATCATAGTCAACAGCAATGCAGCGGGCAGCAGGAAACCGCTGTAACAGGCGTTGACTAATTGCGCCCGGCCCACACGCTAAATCCAAGGCGGTGAATGATTCTGGCATCGTAAGCGACAACGCATCGAGCATCACTTGAAAGCGTTCTTCTCTGAGGGGTAGATAGCCACTTTGTTGAACATCCCAGCGATGCAGCCAGTGTCGCCAATTAGTTTGAGATTGAAGATTGCTCATAAGAACTTAATGGTAAATGAGAGGTGAATGAGTTGCGATCACGTGGGTGAGTCGGAAGTTGTGCTGCAATTAACTGTTGGGAATAGGGATGGGTTAACTGATTGAGATTGACACAATCAAGCGATTCGACAATTCTACCAGCCTGCATTACAGCAATCGTATCTGCTAGGTAAGCAACAGCCGTTAAATCATGCGTAATGAATAGATAGGATAAGCTAAATTGATGCTTGAGTTGACGCAATAAATCAAGCATCTGCGCCTGAATCGACATGTCTAAACTGGCTACGGGTTCATCTAACACAATCAGCTTAGGATTGAGCGCAATGGCTCTAGCAATGGTGATACGCTGCAACTGCCCCCCGCTGAACTGATGAGGATATTTGTTGGCATCGCTTGCCGTTAAACCAACAGTTTCTAAAAGTTGAATTACTCGTTCCGTGATATTCGTCTTGGTAAGGCTTAGGTAATTCCGTAGCGGTTCACCAATAATCTCTAATGCCTTCAGTCGCGGATTGACCGCACTAAAGCTATCTTGAAAAACCACCTGCATTTCTCGTCGTACTCGATGCCAATTTTGAGATGCAAGCTGTCCCAGTTCCTCACCTTGAAACCAAATTTCACCTACATCTGGTTGCTCCAATCCTAACACCAGTCGCCCCAACGTACTTTTCCCGGCTCCGCTGGCTCCGACGAGACCCAAACAAATTCCCGGCTGAATGTCGAGCGAAACATCTTGCAGTGCTGGAATTAGGTGTCGTTTGCCCTCCCAGCCGATTCTGAGTGGGTAGGTTTTCGTTAAGTGACGTACTGACAGCATCAGCTTTCCTCCCAGCGTTCGCTCAAGCGAGCTGCAAATAAGGATTGCGTATAGGAATGTTGCGGTTGATCAAAAAGGTGAGTTACAGAAGACTGCTCAACGAATTCGCCGTTGTACATAACGGCAACATCATCAGCTAGCTGGGCAATCACGCCTAAGTCATGCGTCACCAGCAGAATCGCGCAGCCGGTTTCCTGCTGAAGCTGATCTAATAACCGCAGGATTTGCATTTGCGTAATCCCATCCAGCGCAGTCGTGGGTTCATCTGCAATCAATACTTTCGGCTGAAGGGCCAGCGCAATTGCGATCATCACTCGCTGCAACATTCCACCGCTGAGTTGAAACGGAAACTGCTGCAAAAGGCGCTGCGGTTGGGCTAAGCCAACAGACGCCAGATGCTCAGCAGCAATTGATCGAGCGGTCGAGCGATTCAGCATCTGATGAGATTGCAGCGTCTCAACAAACTGCTGCCCAATTGAGGTAATCGGATTAAAAAAGCTAGCCGGATTTTGCAAAATCATGCCCATTTGCCGCCCGCGAATCTGACGCATTTCGGCTTCCTTCAATTGGGTAATTTCCGTCCCTGCTAGCCGAATGCTGCCTTGAATGTTTGCCCGTTTGAATAACCTCAAAATAGACAGACAGGTAGCACTTTTGCCGCAACCACTTTCGCCAATAATGCCCAGAACTTTTCCCGGTTGCAGTTGAAAGCTCACGCCGCGAACAATTTCACGGTTCCCCCGTCGCTCTGGTATCGCGGTACGCAACTGACTAACGCTCAGCATTGCTTCAACCATTTTGCAATTTCGAGGTAAGCGGCTTCGTCAACGTTCGGCGTTCAGTCTGCGGATCAAGCACATCCCGCAACGCATCACCAACAAAATTGAAAGCCAAACTGACAGTGAAAATCATCAGCCCTGGGTAGAACATCAAAGTAGGAACACGGCGAAAAAAATCGCGGCCATCATTCAG
Organism: Cyanobacteria bacterium RM1_2_2; assembly: GCA_012033495.1. Classification (GTDB taxonomy): domain Bacteria; phylum Cyanobacteriota; class Cyanobacteriia; order Elainellales; family Elainellaceae; genus Elainella. Next base: position 4,904 of record JAAUQT010000058.1, read on the forward strand.
CATCGCCCCCCATTCTGGCGTAGGCGGCTGGATGCCCAAACCGAGAAACGACAGCCCCGCAATATGCAGAATCATATGACTCAAATCCAGCGAAGCCAGAATTGCCAACTCTGCCAGCGTATAGGGCAGAATATGTCGCAGCATTAACGATGGTGGACGAGTACCAGAGACAATCGCAGCTTTGACAAAATCGCTTTCTTTGACGCTAAGGACACGGCTGCGCACAATTCGCGCATACCAGGCCCAGTGCGAGGCTGTTAGGGCTAACACCAGGTTCAACAGCCCGCCGCCCAAAATGCCGACAATCGCCAGCGACAGAATTAGGGCCGGAAACGCTAGAAAAACATCGCAGATTCGCATCAGCCAAGTATCAATTTTACCGCCAATGTAGCCCGCCACCATGCCCACAATTAGGCTAATCACCGTTGTTAACGCCACAACCATCAGGGCAACCGACAGCGACACGCGAGATCCATAAACTAAGCGAGACAAAATGCAGCGTCCCAGATGATCGGTTCCTAACGGATAGGCGAAACTCGCAGGCTGTAGTTTCTGCATCAGATCGACCTGTAGCGGATCATGTGGTGCAATCACCGGCGCGAACAGAGCCGTAAATACAAGCAGACTAATCAAAGTGAGTCCAACCCAGGCAATTTTGTGATGTAACAGTTGACGGAGTAGAGGCATTAATTATTTTCTCCGGTTAGTCTTCTTGCCGACCTAGTCGAATACGTGGGTCGAGATAACTGTAAGTTAAATCAATGAGCAGGTTAATACAGACAAACAACACCGCCGTTAAGCACACATAGCACTGCACCACAGGATAATCGCGGTTCAAGATTGACTCAACAGCAAAGCGTCCCAACCCTGGCAAGGCAAACACACTCTCAACAATTACCGTCCCTGAGAGGAGTTGAGCAAGACTCAAGCCAAACACCGTAACAACGGGCAGCAGGGCATTTTTCAGCACATAGCGACTGATGATTAGCCGTTCTAGCAGCCCTCTCGCTCTGGCATATAGGACATAGTTTTGGCTGAGGCTATCAAGCATACTGCTGCGCAACAACCGGGCATAGATGGCAGCAGGTGTCCAGGCTAAGGTGATGGCAGGCAAGATCCAGTCTGTGATGGAACCACGGCTCGTTACTGAAAACCAACCCAGTCGATAGCTAAACAGATAGAGAAGCAAAAAACCGAGCCAGAAATTGGGCATGGCAGTTCCAACATAGGCAAACACCCGACTTGCCTGATCAAACAAGCTGTCTCGATACAGAGCCGCCAAAATGCCGACTGGCAAGCCAATCACGAGAATCAGAGCCGCCGCACAAATCGTCAGCATCAGCGTTGTCGGCGCATAGTGCATCACCGATTGCAGCACAGGTTCATTCGTGACAAACGATCGCCCAAAATCTAGATGCAGCACTCGCCAGAGCCAGCTTAAATATTGCATCACCAGCGGGCGATCAAGTCCCAGCTTTTCCCGCATCGCTGCTATTGTTTCCGGCGTTGCTGGCACATTGGTTGAGCGCAGCACCACCGTCGCTGGATCGCTCGGCATCAGTTGAATCAGTAAAAACGTGACCAATGAAATGCCGAATAGAACAGGAACGAGTTGCAGAACTCGCCGAAAAACATAGTGCTGAGTAATGTGCTTCAAAACAGGTTTCACAACATTCCTTAAGATTTACCCAGCTTACTCAGCGGCACTTGATTGGCTTGCGGCATGAATTCAAACCCACTCAGGTTTTTGTGCAATACTGCAACGTTCGTGGAATAGGAAATGGGTAAATAAACTGCCTGTTCCTGAAGGGTCGTGAGAATCTCTCGATAAAGCTGCTGACGAGTCGTTTCATCTGTAGAAAGCAACACCTCTCCAATTTTACGATCAATCTCCGCTTTCATGGGCAGCCCAGACTGTGCTTCATAATCGGCGTGAGAGGGTGCTCGCATTGAGGAAATCATCGCCTGCGGTTCGTAGGGTGGTCCCCAAGTGTCGTTAAAGATCAGGTTAAACTCCCCGCTGGTTTGGCGATCGTACCAGGACTGTTCCTCCTCTCCTAGTAGCTTGAGGTCAATGCCCACCGCTTTCAAATCCGCCTGAATCGCTTCTGCAACGGCTTTATCAATGTTGTTTTTGCCGCTGAAGGACAGGTCGAGCGTCAACGGCTGACCGTTTCTCTGGCGAATTTCCTGCCCAACGGATTGCGTCCATCCGGCTGCATCCAACAGGGCTTTGGCTTGCTCCATGTCATAGGCATAGGGTTGCAAACCGACATCGGCATAGGGGACTTCAGGCGAAAAATAGGTGTCCGCTTTCTGCTCCGTGTCGTAAAAAATTGCCGAAATGATGGCATCTTTATTAACGCTGTGCTGAATCGCCTGCCGCACCTTTTGATCTTGGGTAGCGCCACGAGCCGAATTGATGGCAATCGCACGAGTGTTCAGCGGCGGTGAGACTTCCGCCACATACTGACCCGAATCGCGCAACTGCTGAAACGAATCAAGGCTAATTTCACCGTTACCGTAGATCAGATCAACCTCACCTTTTTCAAAGGCTAATACTCGCGTTTCGCCATCAGGAATCACCTTAACGGTAATTTGTTCGATTGTTGGTTTCTCACCCCAATATTTCTCATTCCGTTTGAAAACCGCCTGGCTGTCCTTCTGATAGTCTGCTAGTATCCAGGGTCCAGTGCCAATCGGAGCCTTGATACCCTCAGCAGTCGTGCCACTTTCAGGAAAGGCCGAAGGCGACAAAAAGCGCACCGGACGAATCAACGTTAACTCTTGTAGTGCAGGATAGTAGGGTGTCTTTAAATAGAGCATCAGAGTCGAGTCGCCCTCAGATTCAACCCGATCGATCGCTTCAATCAACCCCAACCACTCATGCTCTTCTCGGTTCTTCAACACCTGGTCAAAATTTGCTTTGGCAGCAGCGGCATTAAACGGCGTACCATCCGAGAAACTAACCTCCTGCCGCAGTCGAAACGTAATCAGCTTGCCATCGGGAGCTACTTCCCAACTTTCAGCCAGCCCCGGTTGAATTTCACCACCGCGACCGTAGTTGACCAACGGCTCAAAAATCATATCTTGAGCAAACATCTGGCTTGGATCATACAAATGCGGATTCAGGGTTCCCACATCTTGCGACCAGGAGAAGGTAAGCTCTGCACGCGGCGGGGCGGCTGTTTGTTGCTGTACGCAGCTTGGGAGCACAATCATCGCCAATGCCGTGATCGCAATTAGGAGATAGGCAAAAAACTTTCTCATCGGTCAACCCTAAGAATAAAAACTGAAAAACCTTGACTGCCCAGCATTAACGGATATCATTTTCATCTGTTTGCAAACAATGCAGGCAGGGGGGATATTCAGCCACTCTTAAGCTTGTCTTTCAATTTCAATAAACTCACCCCGCAGCAAGCAGCGGGGTATTCCGGTTCACATGAGTCAAATACGAGCGCTCCAAGGGGCGGGGAATTTAACCCGAAATAGATTAAAAATAAGCCCATGGTTATACCATGCTTTACGCTACTACAGACGCTCCTAAATCGGTGGAGAAACTGAACCGTAATGATTAGTTGCGGCTCGGCTCAACACGCAAACTTGCAGCATGAGTGGGGTTGAGCGCAGGCAAAACCGGAATTTTCAGTTCAGTTTAATTTAGTTCTTCTACTTACCTATGTTCTTCCCAATCTTTATTTTTCTAATAAGATTGTCCGCAACGCGCCTGTAAATCGGCTTCTCGCAGACCAAAATTTTGCTGACGACAGAGAAGTACCTGCGCGGCTCGCTGTTGAGCATAAAAGCGATGTGCGAACCAACCCAACGGAAGCCCTATTAATAAAGTGCCTAGCCCAATACCAATTAACAGACTATTGAACAAGTCCCGGCGATGAATTCGCTCTCTTTCGACCGGATGATCAGAAGTAACTGTGTTTGACTTACGCATTGCCATAACCATAGAAGGACTATCTCTAGAAAACAAGCTAATGACGTTCCTTGCCTCTTTCCTGATACCGATCCTCATTTCCCACTCTAGACAGACCTTCATCCTTTTGAAAAAGCATAGACACTAAAAGACTCCACCAGAATTTTGATGGAGTTTTATAGATTCAAAATTCACTTATTGGGGCGTCAGGCAGTTTAGAGACTCTACTAACTGTGCCTAACTAATTACGCCATTAAATCGGCGCTTAACCCTCAGGTTGGGCAGGAACAACCGTCACATCAACAGTGACATCTTGAACCCCTTTAATTTCTCTTGATAGAGGCTCAATTCGCTCATACTGTTCTTGAGTTGGCACTGTTCCCACTACTGTAACAACACCATCCTCAGCCTCGACTGCAAGTTGGCTTGCGGGCAAATTCGCTTCTAGTTTACTGCGAACCTCACTTTGCAAATCACCATCTGTTCTATCAGCATCACCGCCCGTTAAATTATTCCGTTCTTCACGAGCGCGAATGTCAGCATCAAGCTGATTTCTACGGACTTCACTCGTTGAGTCTTCTTGAGTTTCCTGTGCCGTTTCCACATCAGGTGCTTCAACCGTCTCACCTGTAGTTTCAGGAGCATCAGCGCTGGTTCTGGCGGTTTCTGCACAGGCAAACGTCCCTAACAGCAGAAAGCCACTTAAAAACAGCATTTTTACTTTCTTCAGTTTCATCTTTGTCACTCCAAATTCATCGAGATTTGTTGGCGTATATTTCTGAGTGGTGAAGAAACTAAGGAGCAAGAAAGGTTTTCTCACTCCTAAAGCCTTCAACCTAGTGGCGATGTAAATTCTTACACCCTAAAGGCGAGTTTCATCGCGTCGATCGACAACAACAACTTCAGGATGTTCACTCACCGCTTGACCTGCATCTACAATCTCTGCGTCACGACGTACATCCTGACGGCTAACACCTTGATGTGCATCAACATCTGAAGCATCAAAGATATTCCATTCCTTAATACCTCGGCGTTTTAGAATAGTCTCAGCGCGACGTACTTCATCATCCGTGCCATCGAGCATTACCAGATAATCGCCTCGGTTTAGACGATCGTTATATATCTTGGCTTGATCCTCAGGAATTCCCAAACCTACGAGTGCACCTGTAATACCGCCTGCCGCCGCACCAATCGCACCTCCAGTCAAAGCAGTTGCAATAGCCGTAGCAGCCGCTCCGCCAGCAATGACAGGTCCAACTCCAGGAATCGCCAGCGCGCCTAAACCAACTAACAAGCCGCCCAAGCCACCCGCTGCGGCGCCAGTCGCTGCTCCCGCTTTAGCACCCTCGTCAGCTTTATTACCCTTACTACTTGTTTTGGCATTTGCACGAGGATTCACTTCCGCTCCTGCCATACGGTCATTCCTATCTGCATCCTTCGCGAGGATTGAAACATGACTCATCGAAAAACCTGAATCTCTCAATTCGGTTAATGCCGCTTCTGCATCACGATGACTGTCAAATAGTCCAATCGCCCGCTTTTGCTGACTCACTGCGCGAGAAGTAACAGGTGAAGCAGTCGTTGTTGTTCTTGTGCTATTTGCTACTGGCGTTACTGCCGTAGTCGCCATAGGAGCAGCAGATGCATGAGTTGAAACGACTTCAGGAGCATCATACACTTCATACTCCTCAATTCCACCTCGGTGTAGAATCGCTTCCGCTCTAGCAAGCTCAGCGTCTGTGCCATTAATCAGAACGAGATATTCACCTCGTTTTACCCGTTCGTTGTAGACCTTGGCTCGCTCCTCAGGGATTCCCAATCCAACCAATGCACCAATCAGACCACCAGCCACAGCGCCAATTGCACCACCAGCTAACGTCGTTGCCAAGGCAGTTGCTTCGGCACCCACTAGCATGATGGGGTCAATTCCGGGAATTGCCAATGCTCCAAGACCAACTAATAACCCTGTGAGTCCACCCAAAGCACCGCCCGAAAGAGCGCCCGCCTTAGCACCGTCATCAGCTTTATTGCCAACTTGGTCGCGGCTCTGCATTTCAGCACCCGCAATATTTTCGTTTTGTTCTACATCTTTCGCAATGACAGAGACTCGATCCATCGGAAAACCAGAGTCTCTTAGTGTGTGCAACGCTTGCTCCGCTGCCCGACGTGTAGGGAACACGCCGACCGCTCGCCTATGTTTGCCTACATTATCGGAACGATTGAGAGCCATGTTTTCACCTTCATCCTAAATAACAAACTTAGAAATGCAGCATGTAATGCGTGCATACTTCTATTTGGCCATCTTTCGGGCTGGTGTCCGTCTGTCTTTAGGAGCGATACCTCTTCCCTCAATAGGTAGAAACACTCTCAGTTACTTTCACAATAGCCTCATCAATCTTCTAGTCCATCTAACACTTTCAACTCTTTTCGTCAATTTGTGACTCAAAAGATGATCGCCCTGCCGTACTCATTTCCAAAAAGCAATATCAAATTTCTCATCAACATCACCGTTGATTCCGTAATATAGCAACCTCAAATGAGGGGTGAGGCAACACTCCTAAACAGAAGACATCATACCCATTCTGGAAAACGGCAACCCATCAGATGCCTCAAACGACGCTTTGAACAAACTCCGTGATTCCGAATTGGTATCGCTTCCCTTCTGTTCCCCCTCAAAATCTATCGCTTACCTAACCGATGATTGCAGAGACAGTTCCTACAAGTTTCAGCAACCTGTAGAACAGCGTTGCTTACTCCGCTACCATCTCCTTAAACTGCTTACCAGCAGAAAAAGCGGGAACTGTCGTTGCTTCAATTTTAATCGCTTTTCCAGTTTGAGGATTACGTCCATCCCGAGCTGCCCGTTGGCGCGGTTCAAACGTTCCAAACCCAACTAGCGTCACTTTATCTCCTGCTGCAACTGCCTCCATGATTGCCTCAACGGCAGCGGAAAGAATGACATCTGCTTCTTTTTTAGAAGCTTGTGTCTTCTCGGCGATTGCATCAATCAGTTCACCTTTGTTCATAATTGAGAAGTCCATTGAGGGATAAACGCCTAGAATTCTAATCCACATTCTCGATTCTGACACCACATCCAGACATTAAACCCGACATCTTTTCTAAATTGCCCCTATTGGCGATTAGACCAGCACAATTCAAGATCACAAATTCAGTCACAGCAGTTTCGGTGCTGCTGATGGGGGATATAAGAAGGTAGCACAGCCTCCTAACTTCTGCGATGAAAACTTAACTATTTGGGTTGCACCAATTAAGAAGCCGGGGATCTTCGAGATCCTCCTTCGATTCAACAACGCCGATTCGATTAGGAGATTTCTGGGAAACCCTATACCCCGGTACGGGCAGGTTTTGCAGATCAATCCTCTGGGCGACGCGAGACTGAGTCCAAAACCTGCCCCAACGTGACAACAACTTTTTCCTAGAAATCTCCTTAACGGAGACAATCGCTTGCTTGCGCTACGCGGCTCTCACTTCCACCATTCCTCGAAACATATTCATACCGCAGGTAAACTCATATTTACCAGGCTTTTCAGGCGTAAATTCAATAGATGTCACTTGGTTAAGCGGCAGAGCTTGAGCAATGCGGAAATCAGGGAAACGCACCTCTTCAAGGCAACTATTTGGATCTTTGCGATCAAAATTCAGCCGCACTGGTTGACCCACTTGAACGACAATTTGGTTGGGCTGATAGCCACCATCGACTGTCACCGTAACTTCTTGAATGCCGCCTTCAATCATTGCTTTGCGTGATTTTGGTTTGCTGAAGAGAAACCACCATACCTCCAGTCCGATTAACCCCAGTCCACCTGCGGTCACGGCTCCCTTCGCCCACAAAGGTTGTTCGATTCGCTGAAAGTCTCCGGTCGGCTCTGGAGAATGGCTGCCTGCATGGGGCATTTGAGCAACGGCTCCACCCGATGTCACGCCGAGCACCAGCCCTAACGTTGCAATACTGCCAAAAATTGCTGATGGATTGATCATTTGCACCTCTCCTAAGTTGGCTCTGCAAGGTTGGTTCTCCAAGGTTGGTTCTCCAAGGCGGACTCAGCGACTATCGACTTCCAACGGGCTTAAAATTCCGTAACCGTAGGGCATTCGTCACCACTGAAACAGAACTAAACGCCATTGCTGCCCCTGCAATCATTGGGCTGAGCAACCAGCCAAAAATCGGATAGAGAATGCCAGCGGCGATAGGAATTCCGGCAACGTTGTAAATGAACGCAAAGAATAGGTTTTGCTTAATGTTGCGAATTGTGGCACGACTGAGTTGAATCGCCGTCACAATGCCTTGCAAATCACCGGAGATTAGCGTGATATCGCTAGCAGCAATTGCCACATCAGTTCCGGTTCCAATCGCAATTCCGACATCGGCTTGAGCCAAAGCGGGCGCGTCGTTGATGCCGTCCCCGACCATAGCCACCACTTTCCCTTCAGACTGAATGGTTTCGACAGTTGCCGCTTTCTGGTCGGGGCGGACTTCGGCAAAGACGCGCCCAATTCCGACTTCGCGGGCAATCACATTCGCAGTCCGCTGGTTGTCTCCAGTGAGCATTGCCACTTCTAAGCCCATCTTTTGCAAAGCGCGAATGGCGTTTACAGAAGAAGGTTTCACCGCGTCCGCAATGCCTATAATAGCTTCAATTTTGCTATCCACAGCCAGCCAAATCACCGTTCTGCCAAGATACTCTAAGCGTTCCCACTGTAGCTCCGATGCGCTCGTATCAAAACCCAACTCGGTCATCCAGCGATGTGTTCCAAGGTATATCCACTGATCATTTACAGAACCTTGCACCCCACTGCCTGCAATTGCCTCAAACTGTTGGGCATTTCCCAGTTCAACTTCTTGTGATCGGGCATATTGCACCACGGCTTCCGCTAACGGATGCTCTGAGTTACGCTCAACCGATGCCGCCAGGTGCAGCAGCTTGACTTCATTATGATTTGCTGTACCATTCACCGTGACATAATCAGTGACAGTCGGCTTGCCTTGCGTAATTGTGCCGGTTTTATCAAGCACAATGGTTTGCAGCTTATGGGCGAGTTCCAAACTCTCCGCGCCTTTGATCAAAATACCGTTCTCCGCCCCTTTTCCTGTGCCGACCATAATCGAAGTCGGCGTCGCCAAACCCAGCGCACAAGGACAGGCAATAATCAGCACGCCCACCGTCGTAATCAATGCCATTGTCACGTTGCCCATGACGTTAAACCAAAGGACGAACGTGAGAATCGCAATGGCAATCACGGCAGGCACAAACCATCCCGTCACCTGATCCGCGAGTCGCTGAATCGGAGCTTTTGAGCCTTGGGCTTGCTGCACCAGTTTGACGATTTGAGCCAGGAAGGTATCTTTCCCGACGCGCGTTGCCCGAAACTGAAAGCTGCCGGTTTTGTTGAGGGTGGCTCCAATCACCTCATTTCCGGGCTGCTTCCTGACAGGCACACTTTCACCCGTCACCATTGCCTCATCGATCGTTGACGCACCTTCGACAATTTCGCCATCCACCGGAATATTCTCGCCCGGACGCACCAAAATCACATCGCCAACCAACACCTCAGCGATCGGCACATCGACCTCTCGACCGTTGCGAATCACCCGCGCCGTTTTTGCCTGCAACCCCATCAGCTTACGAATTGCTTCTGAGGTTTTTCCCTTGGCCCGGTTTTCCAGCAATCGTCCTAGTAGAAGTAAAGCAATAATGACCGCAGCCGCTTCAAAATACACATCAGGTTGCAGTCCTTGAGCAATGAACCACTGAGGCAAAAAAGTTGGGAACAAAGAGTACAGATAGGCTGTTCCTGTCCCCACTGCCACCAGAGTATCCATCGTTGCAGTGTGCCGCTTCAGCGCTTTCCAGGCATTGATAAAAAAACTGCTCCCAGCCCAAAACAAAACCGGAGCCGTTAGCACAAGCTGAAGCCAAGGATGATGCAGCCAGATTGGAATCAACGGCATCGGGAAGCCGGTCATCATTGGCAGCGAACCAATCACCAGAATCGCACTGATGACGCCACTCACCCAGACTTTACGAAGTAGCTTCCGATGCTCTGCCTGCCGTTCTCGTCGTTCGGCATCAGGTTCGGGAGCCAGCACATCGTCCTGCATCGGCACAGCCGCATACCCGGCCGCATCAACAGCATTTTGAATAGCAGCAACATCCGCTTGCTCAGGGTCATAGGAGACAGCCGCTTGCTCAGCCCCAAAATTGACGCTGCACACCTCAACCCCAGGCACGGAGAGGATCGCTGTCTCAATGTTATGAGCGCAAGAAGCACAACTCATGCCCCGCAGTTTTAACGTTACGTTCTCCATGAGAACCTCCTAGGCGACTGTACTAATCCGCGAGTGCGTAACCCGCACTAACCCGCGACTGTATAACCCGCGACTGTATAACCCGCATCTGTAATCGCTTGCTTGATTTCTGCTTCAGCGGACTGCGTTTCAACATTAACCAGCTTGGTTTGAGGGTCAGCCTGCACCGTAGCATTAGGGTCAATTGCTTGAATTGCTTTAGTAATGGTCTCTCCGCAAGCAGAGCAAGCCATATTAGGAACTGTGAGTTGGAGTGCCATGATGCCAATCCTTGCAAATAGTTTAACTTTATCTATCATGGAGTCTCCAGTGCACTGGACAGTCAAGGAGGGACGCAAAAATTTTGTTCTAAATCAGCGCCACCGCGCCGCCGCCCGGCTCATCGGACGGCAACAAGGCACTTGAGGAGTTTTCAATGAAACAACTGGCAGCGCAGAATCACGCATTCCGAGGGTTTTGTGGCATCGTCGCCTGCTGCTGAATTTGGGCAATCGATAGCCCCATAGCTCGTGCAATCACTTCCAGAGCAATTCCTTCTCGAAGAAAATCTAGGGCTAAAATCCGTCGTTCTTCCTCGCGCCCTTGCTGAAGACCTTGTTGAAGATCTTGCTCTAACCTTTCTTGCAAACTTGCTGCATTCGCTTCTGCGGAAACCGCCGATGAACCCGCAACCGATAGCCAATCATGCGAAAGGGAATATCGGCTTTCGGCTGAGTTTGAAATTCAAGGTGCAGAATCATAATCAGATTGCAGCAAAATCAGCGCATTGGCCCGAATCGGTTCCAATGACAATTCAGCAAGGCTTAACTCAGTCAATGTTGAAAGAGGATGGCATGATCCCTAGATCTGAGAATCTACGTTTCAGTCCTTGCAACAAAACAAATCTCGGCAATGCAACTGAAACGATTGCCAGCGTGAAATATTACTTGCTTCGAGAGTGGTTTAGAAAACCGCCACAGCGGTTACTGATCTAATTTGGAAGAAAGGGTAAAAATAGCAGATTAAAATGACAAAATAGAGTTTGTCATCTACTCTCACTTTAGATCAACAGCGAAGGAAGGCTGATATGGGAAAAGGAAGATTAGAAGCATTCAGCGATGGGGTCATCGCAATCATTATCACTATCATGGTACTAGAATTAAAAGTGCCGGATGGAGCAACTTTAGAAGCATTACAGCCCTTATTTCCAGTATTCTTAAGCTATATTCTCAGCTTCGTCTATCTTGGCATCTATTGGAATAATCATCACCATTTATTCCATTTAGTTAAAAATATTCGAGGGAATGTTCTCTGGGCTAATCTACATCTTTTATTTTGGTTGTCACTCATTCCTTTTGTGACCGGATGGACAGGCGAAAATCCCTTTGCTGCCTTACCCGTTGCCTTCTATGGCACGGTACTATTCTTCTCTGCAATCGCTTACTTTATTCTCACCCGTACTCTCATCGCTTGCCAAGGCAAAAATTCTACCCTCGCAGTAGCGCTAGGTCGAGATTTCAAGGGCAAGATATCAATGATTATTTATACTATAGCAATCGCACTTTCTTTCGTAAATGCGTGGCTTGCTTGTTCACTGTACGTTCTCGTTGCAGTAATGTGGCTCATTCCCGATCGTCGAATTGAAAAAACGCTCAACTCATAAGAACTGGGCTGCCATACCCCTCTTCTGTCACTTCCCGGGATAAGCAAGTAGTAAACAAGTGAAATTATCCAGAAACATAACAGGGCTTAAATTGATTCATGACAGCAATTAAATCATTTGTCGCGTGTCAAATTAAATGAGCAAGTGTCAAATTAATTAGAGCGGGGCAAAGGGGCTAGAAGCGATGTGGGAGTGGGGATAGAGGGGAAGTAGTACAGGGATAGGAGCGGGGAGAGTGAGTGTCAAAATAGATGGGATAAATTTTTTGAGCGAAGTGTGTCAAATTATCTAGGGAGAAAAATAGGATAAGAGTGAGCAGGAGCGAAGAGGAAGAGGGGGATAAGGTGGGGGGGAATAGAGAGCAATCATGTCAAATTATTTAGAGAGAAAAAAGGATAAAAAGGGGTAAAGTGAGAGAGATCGTGGGGCAAGTCGAAGGGATGGTCAAAGTTGGGAACATTTCTGCAGAGCGTGGAGGCGTAGAGCAAAGTCGTGAATGCAGAGGGAAGTGAGGCGGGAGGCGGGGAGCCGCTGGGGAGTGAGGAGCGCGAATGGCAGATGAGCGAACTATCAGCAAGTGCAGAGGGCAGCAAGTGCAGAGGGAGTGCTGATGGCGGAGTTAAGTGAGCAAGAGCGAGCGCGGATAGCGTTGATTGGGGGCTTAGTGCAGGGGATTGGTGGGGGAGAAAAAGGTCAAACAGTCGAGGGGGTTGCCAAGCAGTTGGGGCTAAGCGAAAGTAGCGTCAAGCGGTTAATGCGGCAATGGCAAGCGGAGGGGATAGCGGGATTAGTGAGGCAGGTGCGCTCAGATTGCCCCAGGGCACGCTGCGCGAACGAGGGGAGCATCGGGTTTCGGCTGAGTGGAGTGAGTACATCGTCAAGACGTATCGAGCGGGGAACCGGGGCGGACGGCGTATGAGTCCGGCGCAAGTGGCAGTGCGAGTGGCGGCGCGGGCGGCCGAGCTAGAGGAAGCGGAATACCCAAGTCGTTCGACAGTGTACCGAGTGTTGAGATTGCAGGTGCAAGAACGGGAACGGCGTGGGCAAAAACGGAGCCTGGGGTGGCGAGGCGAGCAGTTGGCGTTAAAGAGCCGCACGGGAGAAGTGCTTAGCGTGGGATATAGCAATCAAGTATGGCAAGCGGACCATACGCGCGTCGATGTGCTGGTGGTGGAACAAAGCGGCGCGGTACTGGGGCGGCCGTGGCTGACGCTGGTGGTGGATAGTTATTCGCGATGCATCATGGGGATGCATTTAGGAATGGAAGCCCCCAGCGCAGCCTTAGTCCGGGTATGTTTAGCAAACGCGAAAAAAACAACGCTAAGCCTGAAAGGCTGACTGAGTCAGGATGTCAAGCTTCATTTTCACTGATTTTACAACAGTCTTAACGGTCGTAATCCTTGTCTGTTCTGGTTTTCAGCTAAATTAAAGCGATATTTGCCATAGGGATTGATATGCTCAAACCGAGCTGGAGACAAATGAGCAACATCTTCCTCGCTAATTGGGTATCCCTCTTGCTTGAGATACTCCAGCACGGCTGCTATGTAGATCGTGTTCCAGACAATCACGGCATTGGTTACCAATGTCAAACTATGGGATTGATTGGCTAAGTCCTCCTGCTTGCGTTGTCGCAGTTCACCCTGGCGTGCAAACAACAGAAACCGTCGCAGAGCATGGATTGATTCGCCCCGATTCAACTGGCGGTTGATCCGTCGTCGATAGTCTTCCTGGTTGAGGTAACGCAGGATGAACAGGGTTTTGATTAAGCGCCCATATTCTTGCAATGCCTGCAACAGACGATTCGGTTCTGGAAAGGATCGCAACTTGCCAATGAACAAGGATGCCGTCACCCAACCTTGTTTGAGTGAACCTGCGACCCGCAGCATCTCATCCCAGTGATCAAGAATCAATTGACGATTGATGCGTCGTTTGAACAGAGGTTTCAGCGTAGCATTCGACATTTGTCGTTTAACGCGATACAGTTGCTGTCCTCCCACATCCCGAATACGAGGTGCAAACGATAAACCCAATAGATCGAATAGCGCAAAGATGATTTCAGTATATCCGGCTGTATCTGTCGTATGCTCTAAAATTGTCAATTCAGTTTCATTATCGAGAATGCCATCGAGTAAATAGGTGGCATCACGAGCGGTAGACGGAATTACCTTATTACCATATTGAGAGAACTGGTCCGATGTCCAGGTGTAGAAGGTAACCCCTTTGCCATAGCCAAAATAACGAGGCAGTGCCGTGGCTTGTGTGTTCTTCACTGCAACTGGAAACCGTTGTCCATCTGAGGAAGAGAGAATTCCGCCACCCCAAGCTTGGGTGAGCGGCAAACGGTGATGATAGTTGACCAATGTATTATTGGCAGGCGTGAAGGTGTGCTCATCCAAGTACCAGTGCGTGTGCCAGAGCAATCGGTCATAGGATAAGTCAGCCACTCGAGCCATTGCCGACGGTCCCAGATTACAGGCTTGTGATAGCAGGGCAGCATACAGATAGATCTGTGTTTCAGCAGACCGAGAGCGACTATCATCGCTATGGACAAACGATTGGCTAAATCGCGCCCACCCATCTACCTCAACCATCAGGTCTGTCAGATCAACTAAAGGCAGGCATTTCGCGACTAAAGACTGCAAGGTTTTTACCGTTTCGGAAGTTTCTTCTACCTTCAGGGGTGAAACGATCAATTGTTCGTCTTCCATTCGCACCCCCGTGTTGGATTGAACGACTTGAGTGAATTGTTCCAGTTCGCGATCAAGTTGCAGCGTGAGTACTTTGAGCCGTTGTTCTCCTGCTTCTGGCATTCCCAGCATTTGACATATTTCGCTGCGAATTTCTGCCCAACGGGGTTTCGGGATGAGATAGGTTTGCGGATTGGCATACCGTCGGCTACCTTCAATCCAGATACTGCCAGACCGCAAGGCGCTCCGCAACTGCCACAGCACACATAACTCGTAGTAGCGTCGTTGGATCTGTCCGGTTTCATCCATCAGGAACGGTTGCCATGGCGGCGTGACAAACTCGATTGGGGCATCTTGAGGCACTTGGCGTTTGCCTTGAGCATTGAGTTGACGCAAGATCGCGACTGCTTTGAGCAACGAGTCAGTCTCAACTGTTGAGTGAAAGGTAAAGGTGTCTAAAAATGCCGGAGCAAAGGTGCGAAGATAGCTGTAGCGCAGGGCTAAAAAATCATAGGCTTCATCCTGTAGTGGACGAATCAGAGGGGAACAATCCGCGACTGCCTGCTGGATCTGTTCGCGGGGCACCTGAGCAAAGATATCTGGACGCACTTGCGGGTCTGCCACTGCTGGGTCGAGAATAACCTGCCCGATCTGCTGCAACAGCATCACCTTTTCATTGATCGCCACCGCTTGCTGCTGACGAAAGGTTTGCAGGTCTCGCTGCGCACGACCATGGGTTTCAGCTAAACAACGGGTGAACAGATCGACCGATTCATCGGTAATCTCGATGAGCATTTGTTGCACAAACGCCACCAGAATGGGATATCGCCGTTCGACGGGCATCCGCTCCAATCGCTGATTGGTCGCCTTTTTAGCAATCTGTGCCAGAAATTTGAGCCGATTGGGATTGAGACTGGATACATCCCACTGTTGCACCTGTTGCGTTCTCAAATATTGAATTTTAGCAATTGCCGTTAGAATCGCAGTTGGAGAGTTGGCAGTGGCAGGACGACGCAACCAATTTAAGCGGGTCATCTTCAGAGTCGGCTCTGGTTGCAACAATTGATCCAGAAACGTGCGGCGTTGGCGAGTCAGGAGCGGTTTGAGCAGACGATAGGTTTTCCGTGTGGCTTGCTGGCGAGCACTGGCAACCATCTTTTCCAGTATCATGACACCGGGACGGACGATCTTCTCTCGATACAGCTTCTCTGCTGCCAGTTGAAACAACAACGAAGGCTTGTCGTGTTCCATTGCTCGCTCACTCAACCAATGCGCCAACTGCTTGAAATCACGAGTAACAGGGTCACGAAATCCCAAGTAAGCCTGGATCTGCTGTAAATGCTCGGTTCGAGTTTGAGACCGTTGAGCATACTCCGAGAGTGCCTCCGCTGGTACCTGCAACTGTTCTGCCAAACGTTGAACCACCTCCAGGGGCACCTGCTGCCAGTCCTTTGGGCAAAAGCCAAGATAGCGCAGGGTGCATAGCTGTAAGGCAAAGCCCAATCGATTCTCATCGCGACGCTGTCGTTTGATTTGCACCAAGTCAGATGGGCTGAGGGTAAAGTATTGCGCCAGGTCAGACTCTGGAACGGTGGTGGGAAACTGACTCAGACGGCTGTGTTCGGCTTGCGTCAGTGCGTTAGCGGACATCGTTACTCCCTCTGGGTGGCATGAGATTTGTAGGCAGTGCCACAGTAGGAACAGAAGCGAAATTCCAAAGAGCCAATCGGCTTCTGACAGTGGGGACAACGGCTCAACAGGGCAGTGCCACAGGCAAAACAGTAGTGGCTCCGCAGGTTCGTCCACATCGGGTCGGGAGCATTTCCCGGTATCCAGCAGCGAGGGCAGACTTTGAGTTGCACCCCTTGTGCAACTGGGGTTCCTCCACAAACCGCATCGAGGTATTCCACCGGAATCGACAAGGCTAACGCCAACCCACTCCTGGCACGTTGGTTGAGGCGCTGCGTCATGCCACTCTCAATTTTGCCAATCGTCTGCCGATGCACTCCAGCGGCCTGACTCAGTTGTGCCTGACTCCACTGGCGTTGCGTTCGCAAGCGGTGCACATACCCCTGCAAGGATTCTTGGGGCTGCGGTGCCAAATCTAACCATTGTTGCGCCATAAAGTGTGTGCAGCAAAACGACAAAGCAGTAGTACACTATTGTCTACTACCACAGGACATTTTTCTGCTGCAATGCCTCATGCAAATTGTGACTTTAGCAACGGTTGCTACTGAGTTTCTCGACCGTCCCGGCTATGCAGCCAAGACTCGCCACTCCTACGAAATCACCTTGCTGCCTCTGTTGGCACAATACGGCAGCACCCCAATTGAACTGTTGACGCGCCCCACCCTGGAAGACTACCTCAACAGCTTGACGCATCTGGCTTACACCACCCATCGCCGCCATCAAGCAATTGTGCAATCCCTGCTCAACTTTGCAGTAGAGAGAAACTACCTCAAAGCTAACCCCCTGGCGCACTTGAAGCAGCGCAAACCCGACAGTAGCAAAGGAGAACACAGCAGTGACCAGACGATCCGATACCTGAGACCGGAGCAATTGCAACAGCTTTATGCTGCCGTTCGCACCGATGCTCGCCTGAATGCCCTGGTGCATCTGCTGCATCGTAGCGGAGCCAGAATTGCTGAAATCCTTGCCCTCGACCTGGCGGAAGTTGACCTGGAGCAGCGCAAGTTTCAGGTAATTGGCAAAGGCAACAAACAACGGTGGTGTTTCTACAGTGCCGATGCTGCAAAAGCATTAGCCAATTACCTGCACTATTATCGCCACCCTAACCACACTGCCTTATTCACCGCACAGCAACCTTATTCTGGAACCGTCAGTCGCCTCAGTTATGCCACCTTCTACAAAGACTGGAAACGTTTGACCCTGACTTGTTCTCAGTTGAGTGACGTTCGCATTCACGATTTGCGTCATACCTTTGCCACTGAGCGCGTGGGACTGATGGGCATTGAAGAACTACGGGCACTAATGGGACATGAACACATTCAAACCACATTGCGTTATCAAAAAGTGACATCTGCTCGTGCAGAAATCGTCGCCAAACAAGCCCTCACTCAGTTAATCAGTTCAACAACTTAGAGGAGAAATATGAAAAACGTGATGAGAAAATATCGACGCTTATTGAAACTGATCTATAGTAGACAACATACTCTTGACCAGGAAACTGAGTGTAGTTTCTGGCATCCCCTCTGCTAATCCTGATGGCACCTCGTCAATCCACAACCGCTCAAACGGTGTATCAACTGAAGATTACGCTCAAAGACGCTAAACCCCCGATTTGGCGCAGGGTACAGGTAGTGAATACTGCAACATTGCAGCAGCTTCACCAGATCATTCAACAGGCAATGGGCTGGACGAATTCACATTTGCATCAATTCACGATCCAGGGTGTAGAGTATGGGCAGCCTATGCCGGAATATGAATTCAACGTCTGCAACGAAGCGAAAGTCAAGCTCAACCAAGTGGTGACAGCAGAGAAATTTAAGTTCCTGTACACCTACGACATGGGCGATAGTTGGGACCATGAAATCTTAGTGGAGAAGATATTGTCACGGGAAGTCAACCAGCATTATCCAATTTGTTTAACCGGCAAGCGGGCATGTCCACCAGAAGATTGCGGTGGCGTATGGGGGTATGCGGAATTTGTTGCCGCGATCCAAGACCCGAATCATCCTGATCATGAGGACATGCTGGAGTGGGTCGGTGGACACTTTGACCCGAATGAGTTTGACCTGGATGACGTGAATGAACAGTTGAGGGCAATTCGCTAGAAATTAGAGGACGCAACTCTGTAGAAATATCGTCTTCATTTGCTGAAACTCAGGTTAGACAAGGGTTACAGCCGTTCAGCCTGCTGCAATAGGTTAAAAATGAGGGCTGGAAGTGACTTGCTGTCAAGCTTTCAGGCTTAGCGTTGTTTTTTTCGCATTTGCTAAACATACCCGCACTACTAACGCAATGACTGTAACCAATAATGTTTAGAAGCCTTAACGGATCGAATCCCTCAGTAGATTTTTGACCACAAGCATGGAAGATTATTTTCTTATGTAATTGGTTATTAGACTGAGCATAGCGGTGTAGTTCTAGCAACAGGATGAGCACATTCAATCCCACATATACATCAACCTGCCGCTGTCCGAGCTTCCAGCTATTGACGGTGAGGTGCTCCCCCAGTAACCGCATTTTCTTTTGGGGCAAGTTCTCCGGAAATTCGTCAATGAACTCCCCCTCATACCAGCGCAGGTAAAAGTTCTCCAGTCGCTTAAATAGACGAACACTATCTAACTCTGAACTTGCAGTAGTAAGAGTGATAAGATACTCCACAATTTCAGGAGTCAGTCCACCATAGCCTAACAGGTCACAAATCTCCCAATCCATTTGATCTGTGGAAACATAAAACTCCTGCCGCCTAATTCCCGAAAGCGACCATTCCTCTAAACTCTCTTTAAGCCGTGTTGCACAGAGAAATTCACCAAAACTCTTATGCGCAAACTCAACAGAACCAGCTTGTCCTTCCTGACTTGCTGATTGTAGGTAAAAAGCAGCCAATGCGTTCTTTAGGGGGTCATCCTGAAGCCGTTGACGTGCTAGATCAATCAAGGATTGTGCTCCAGGATCACTCCTAAGCCGTGCCTCAATCATGGCGACTGAGGCACATTCTCCACCAGCCTGAACAACGCATAATCCAGCTTCTGCTAAGACTCGGCTGAGACTTTCAGTGGGAGCATGTCACCTTTTCATAGGCAATAGTGCTTAGTCAGTAGGCAGTGGTGAACCAATTAGCCCATTGAGGTAAGCACAGCGATGAGCTAACACTTGCGGGACATTCTCACGATTCCATTGCGCGCCTGAAATTTGTACTCGACGACCAATCTGCTTGATGGCGGATTCCACAGCCCCTGAACCAATCGAGTACAGTCCTTCTGCTGCAAAATATTCGTAATTCACAATGCGGTGGCGATGTTTGAGCAGATACTCACAAAAATTCTTTGCCTGTTTTCGTCTGCAATCTTTGAACAAGGCAATGGCTGAATCGACTTGACCCTGCCATAAAAGCGTCTGGGCTTGATTCAACCGTTTGATTGAACCGCCAACCTTGTGCAGATTTTCCACCAGATGATACCAGTCCAAAATCTCTAATCGTTGCGGAGCCGTGGCAATTTGGCTAATGATATTCCAGATGCCATCATGACCATCCCCTAAACAAACCACAGGGTGAGCGAGGGATTGTTGATTGACCCAATCAATCAATTGAGGATTGTTTTGGAAATTAGCAATCATACCCTGGTCGGTGGCAATTGCTTTGTAATCTTTCCATTCACATGCCTCGCCTAAAGGCGTTCTCACTCTTACTTTTCCACCATCCACACTCAACTCCTCAATCGCCTGCTCAACCTCCGGCAACTCAAACGTCTGACGATGGACGATGCGCTGCTGAGTTTTGGCAGGAACCCGGATTCCAGTCAGGTAGGCGAGATCTCGTTCTGCCTGTTCGTAAGAAACAGTCGCACTCAGACGTAAACAACAATTCTCTAAATGTGGACTGACTTGACGATGCGCTAACACCTCCAGTTTCTCGGCTTGTTTTGTGGTAATTTCCAACTCTCCCAATGTGCTTTTCAGTTTTCGGGGTCGCCCTGAGATTGTTGCTGTAATCGTTCTAATAAAAAATTCCCCAACTCTGGACTCACATGCGCTTGAATCTTCTGTCTGACGGTCATTTCAATCCCTTCCAGCGTCTGTAAAGCATCAGGGTCGCTATCGTCATAGAGAATTTGGGCAATTGCTTGGAGATGGGCTTTGAGGGCTTGCTCTTGTTCGGGCTTCATAGTCTTAGTCTTATTAGCAGAGTGGATTGCTCTGATTCTGACCGATACCCCCTATATTTTCCAGCACCCCAACCTCTTAAGCATTTTACTCACTGCAAAGGTGACATGCTCCCCCAGTACCGAGCAAAATTAGAGGCTTTGACAAAACTCATCGAGCGCCATCAGCTTCGCCCAGTGATTGATTCAGTATGGTCTTGGGATCAGGTCGTTCTAGCACATCAGCGTCTAGAGCAGGGAGGAACACGGGGCAAAATTGTGCTGAAATTTACAGAAAATTAGACCAGCTTTACGGCGTTGGTAATGGCTAAACGGATCGGAGTTTGATTGTGTGCTGAAGGTCAATATTGATTGAAACAGCAAATTAAATACAAGCCTTTTAAGTATAGAAGGACATGATGATGCATAGACTCGTGAGTTCACCAGGTGATACTAGTAACCTCATCTTTCAAAACACTGAAGTTCCGATTCCGAATTCTAACCAGTGCTTGATTCGCGTCAAGGCATTTTCAATGAATCGGGGCGAACTTAAACGATCGCAAAACGACCCACCTAATACTCCCATTGGCTGGGATGTCGTGGGTATTGTTGAACAAACAGCGCAGGATGGTAGTGGTCCACCTGTAGGAACAAGAATTGTTGCCCTCTCCCTCCGCTCGGAAGGCTGGGCAGAATATGTGGCAATTCCGTCTCACTTTCTGGCTGTCATTCCGCAGAGTGTGTCAGATACCGATGCCGCCACACTGCCCGTCGCGGGATTGACAGCACTATATGCAGTGGAAAAGGGGTCTCGTCTACTGGGAAATCGGGTGCTGATCACGGGAGCAACGGGAGGAGTAGGACTGTTCGCGATGCAGATTGCCCGGGCGATGGGCGCTACAGTCGTTGCCCAAATTCGTCAGCCAGAGCAAGAGGCATTTGTGCGAGACTACGGTGCGGATGAAGTAATGATTACCAAAACTGGGCAAGCAGCCAAGCAGTTCGCACCTTATCGACTGATTGTTGATGGGGTAGGTGGTGAATTGGTCGGAAACCTCGCTGCATTTTTGTCCCAAGGAGGTATTTGCGTTTGCTACGGCAGTAGCAGTGGCAATGAGATGAAGCTTTCCCTGACAGACTTCTACGGAAATGGAGGGCAGCGCACACTCTACGGGTTCTTGTTGTACACCGAAGTGGAGTTGGAGAG
>JAAUQT010000298.1 GCA_012033495.1 Cyanobacteria bacterium RM1_2_2
TTTAATTTATCACCACGCTGTTACTCACAATTGCTGGTGGTTGATTTTTTCCCGCCGACAGTTTTTAGTAGATATCTTCATTGGGGCAGGTTTTGCAGAACGGGTTTGCTTTAACCTAATGGGTTCCTTCACTAAACCTGCCCTTACAAGAGTTTGGGGGCAGGTTTTGCAGAACGGGTTGCCATAGCCTAATGGGTTCATCGCTAAACCTGCCCTTACAAGAGGTTATGTTGAAGGGGTTGGCATAGCCCAATGAATTCGTTTTACCTTTCTTCCTGTCTGCCTTCCAATCGCCGCTGCCATTCGGCATCAATTTTGTCGGCTTGCAGCAGTTCTTGTTCCGTCAAGTCCTGCTCGGTGGTGTAAGCCAAATCTGCTTCACTGACTACCGTTTCGGCAGCAAACTGGCGGGCAAAGTCGAGTTTCTGTTGAATAGCATCAGTGGCTTGGTTCAGTGCTACCGCTCGCTCTTGCCGCTGTTGATTTCGCATGTCCACTTTGCGGTTCCGTCCTTGCACCCAAAAGTAGCGCGCGAGGGGAATTCCTAGAAACCCAGTGCCGTAGCCGAGCAGCAGCCAGTAAATGCCAGCTACAAATTCAACAAAACCGCCTAGCTCTTGCGCGATTGAGCCGTCTGCCAGTAGACTACCCAGCACCAGCGCCCCAATTAAGTTAACGCCTCCTAGGGCAACGGCCGCAATGATCTGCCCGCTGCCCGCCTGACTGAACCGCCACGGTAGCTCTTTCAGGTAGGCCGTCACCGGATGGGATTTAGTCTGCCGGGCTGTCACCTGAAGTTCTGGGAAATGATAGACCAACTGCCCATCTGGACTCACTTCTGGGCGACCGTTAAAGCGGCTCAGCACAGGCAGCATGTAGTCTTCGTATTCCTGTTGGGCAGGTCTACCGAGGTCATCCAGGTAAGGGGCAATTTGCTCAGCCGCAACTGCGCCATCGTTGTTGCGAATCACCGTGCCGATAGTTTGCCAGCGTCGCTCCTCTAGATCTGCATTTGGGTTGCCGTCACCAAACAGAAAAGAAAAGATCGCTTCCAGAAAGTTCATCGATTCTGGTTCGGTAGTCCGCCCTTTGCGTCGTCTATTGGTTTGAGAGGTTTGACGGGAGCGATAGCTGCGCCGATCATAGTAGTCGGGCCAGAAAAAGAAGAACCAGTTGCCACCCATGCCGCCGCCGGTCGGCATCCAGTCGCCACCAGAATTGCTGCCGTTGTCTCCATCTCGGCTGCTGTTCAGCGCAATGACGATGACCAGAATGGCAGCAAAAATAATGGCAATTGAAGCCATTAAATAAATTCCAAAAGAGATGCGAATTAAGTAGAAGACAAAGTTCCAAACTTTGCTGACCTGTTCTTGAAAGCGCAGCCGCCAGTATTTGTTGCGAAGAATGTCGCGGAAGTTGCGCGGAAACAGGTAAGCAATTTCGCCCGACTCGGCAACCTGCATATGCCCGCCTGCTTCAGAAGCAAGCGCTAGCAGATTTTGTTCGGCAAGTTTAATATCTAATCCAGCTTGTGAGGCCACGTCACCCGTTGTGACTCGGTAGCCTAGCTTTTCAACCGCCCGCATTACGGCGGGATTAGCAGCCATATCCATGCTGAGAATCCTTGATGTCAGACCTATCTTCAGTATAGGATTCCCAATTTTGAACGTCCGGGGCGGCAGACCATCGCGGGCGAGTATGTAACGAGTATGTAAAAGGGAAACAGGCAGTGGGCTGCGGCTAGAGTTGCGCTGCTTACTCTATTTCCCACTGCCTGGAAGATGCGCCCTGACTAGTTGCGAGACTCAACTTCAGAAGGATCTGTAAATTTGCATTTGCGACCTACTTCCGTATTCTCACGGAATTTAGTATCGGTGGTTTGCAAGGCTGAAGCAGTGACAGGTTCAACAGCTAGCGGGTGATTTTCTAACCTATCTGGTGGGCTTCACAATCACCAAAACAGTTGATGCAGATCACAAAAGCTGGATTGGGTTGAGGAAAAGTTTCAAAAATGCACCACAACTGGTGTGCCAACTGAAGCCCAGTTAAACAGCCATTCGGCATGATTGACCGCCACATTGACGCAGCCGTGGCTGACAGGTGTACCAAACCGACGATGCCAGTAAGCGCCGTGGATCGCGTAGCCGCCGTGATAGTACATCGTAAACGGCACGTCGGGCACGTCGTAGTCATCGCCTTGCATCCGGGTTAAGCGGTGTTTCGTCTGGATGGCAAAGTTACCCGTGATGGTCGGCGTTTCGTCGGTTCCCGTGGAGACAATGACCGCATAAACCGGCGTGTTGCCCTCCCAGGCGATCAGCCGCTGAGTTGCCACATTCACTTCAATCCAGCGCTGAGCCGTTTGTTTAAGGGCTGACATTTTTTGAGTCATGGCATCTTCAGCCCTGACTGGCAAAATTAAGCTCGGAGCCTGAATTCCCCATAGGGTTAGAGATAATCCTACAAGCGCCCCAATTCGTTTCCACCTTTGCCAACCCAAGCGTTGCCGAAACTGAATTTGACTGCTCATTTGTCCCTACTCCTTGGAAATTGCTGGATGAAGCTAATTTAGTTTTGTTAGATAAAATAATCCTGTCATGCTTCCCCTGATCAGAAATCAACCGCTCGGCTAGGATGATCCTTCTTCTATAGGCTGCACCGCTCCCACGATCGGTTCCTGCACCAGAGCTTCTGAGCCAATGTGCTGGAGGAGATGGCGCCACTGTTGTTGGAGTGTGGCATCGGTGGGCGTAGCGCTCAGACGGTTGGCAACTTGCGCGGCTGAATCGTACCAAATCGCTGGAGAAGCCGCCTGAATTTGCTGTTGGCGATCGGGCGTCAGGGCGACTCGTTGCACCCAGCCATCCACTTGCAAATCGGCGGTTGCTGGATTGGTTGAACTGGTTGAATTGGTTGAATTTAGGGAATTTGAATCCGGTGAATCCTCGTTGCAGTGCAGCTTGAAATACCAGTGGTAGAAGGCGTTCTCCTTCAGGCGATAGTCTGGATCGGCGGGCAACGTGACGCTGACAATTCCAGGCTGGGCAGGCAGCGTGAAGCGGGTTTGATAGAGGCGCGTCATCTCGGTTGGGCCCACCAAAACTGAGAATTCGCCATACTGCACCTGATCCGCACCGAAGGGCACATAAAACAGAAAGGTCGGATGATCGGCTGTGGTGAGAACTGGATTCTCAACTGGAACTAACGCCCTCAAAGATTGGCTGCCTGTGACACAAACGGCTGCCTCACCGAGCGACCCTCCCGATCGGTGCGGTTGGAGGGCGGGGTCATGGGAGGAGCCGGCGGGCGCTGTTTAGCTTGCTGTTTGACTTGCTGTTTAGCGGGCAGATTCGCAGGCAGATTCGCAGGCTGACTTGCGGGCTGACTTGCGGGCTGACTTGCGGAAACAGTAGGCTGGGCAACAGCCACAAAGCTGCCTGCAATGACCATGCCTAACGGGATCGAGACTGAAGCTAACCTGCTCTGAAGGGTTATCTTCGACTTCATCAGCAATTTCATCCGTTCATTCCTCCTTCTAATCTATTCACCGCTAGATTTAATTTTCTTAAATTTCGTACTCTTAAATTTCGTAATGCCACACACACTGACACTTGCACCGCCGAATGAAAGCGCCGAAGGGACGAGCGGCAACCAGCCTGCTTGAATCATGAGCAGCCAACTCATTTGATACAGAATTACCAACATTAGCCCCATTGCCAGCAGCAGCCATTTGACAGAGCGAACAGACCAGGCTAACCCTGCCCCAGCCGCCGCCCACAGCCCTACCCAGAACGCATCCCCCCATTGCACGGCTCCAGTTTGCGGCAAACCCCAAATCAACGGACGCTGATCCAACACGGCGCTGAGCATTTGGCTCGCCATGTGGGCATGAATCCAGATGCCGGGCATTTCACCGTAGGGCGTTAAGTGAGTGTCGCGGGCAATTGGAGCGGTTGTACCCACTAAGACGAGCCGATCTGCTACAAAGTTGCGGCTGATTTCACCGTTCAGCACTTGCGAGAGCGTCACGCGCTGTCCGGGCTGGCCGCTGCGGTAGTTGATCAGGACTTGGCTGCTCAATCCATCTAGGTTTTGGTAGCCGACGAAGTGCGAAGGCAGCCGACGAAACGCTACATTGCCCGCCTGCCAGTTGTTTTCGGCATTCACTTCCAGCGGTTGACCTGCCTCATATAAAAACCGAAACGCCGTTTGGAAACTAAGGCTGTAGGGCGTGGAGCAGTCGGGCGGAGCGTTTGCCACTCTCGGATCGTAGGAAAGCAACTGTCGCCGCACCCGATTTTGATTGGCATCCGCTGCCGTGCCGTCGAGCAGCAAATCGCTGAAGCCAACCTGTTCGAGGCGTTGAGTCTCTGAAAATTCTGGAGGCGGCGCAAAGTTTTTGTCAGTCGAAG
>JAAUQT010000059.1 GCA_012033495.1 Cyanobacteria bacterium RM1_2_2
GGATGCCAGAAGGGGTGTACTCCACAATCCTGTGCTTTTCGAGATCACTATCAAGATTGAAGCACCTAGAGGCGGAGGTGTTTGGAGTCAGTACCCAAAGCACTGAGTATCAAAAAGAGGCAGCAGAGCGGTTGCATTTACCGTTTGAACTATTGAGCGATTGGGATGTAAGATTTGCTGAGTCCTTGAAGCTACCTGTCTTTGAGTTTCAGGAAAGGCGATTGATTAAACGGGTAACACTGATTAGGAGATTTCTGGGAAACCCTCTACCCCGGTACGGGCAGGTTTTGCAGATCAATCCTCTGGGCGACGCGAGACTGAGTCCAAACCTGCCCCAACGTGACAACAACTTTTTCCTAGAAATCTCCTTAACACTATTCAATGAACTACCCGATCACACCGGATGGACGCTACTTCGTTGTAAAAGGAAGGCTGTGGCGCTGCTCGAATCCAAACTTAAATGAACAGACTCGATTGGAAAAAGTTCGGGCTTTGATGCAGGGTCGTCGTGCTGTCAAACAAGCCCTTCAGCAAAGCGATATGAATAGTTTGGCAATAGCACGGCAGCAAGTCAATGAAGCCAAAATTGCGTTAGGTGAGCGCGGCGCGGTTTGGTGGAAAGATGGCGCACCAGACTACACCCGTCGAATGGTAGAAAAAACTCCCTATGCCGAGTGGTATGCAAGCTACAGCCGTTCTAGATAATTTGCGGGCAATATGCCGAGAAAATTAGGTGCGATGAGAAAATTAGGGTAGGCAATTCAATCATTGATTAGCCCTGAGCCAAACTTGGAATCTGGGGAGATGCAGTTTAGCTACAGTGTTGATTGGTGGTGCTTCTGTGAGGTTTAGTATAAGAGAAGGCTATGATTCCTGTCGGCTGCCTTCCCTGTGTGAGTTATGACAAAAACTTGGAATGATTTTTCTTCGCCTGATTTGCTGATGGTATTTAGGCAAATGGAGGCGGCTCTCGATTTAATTGAAGAAGCGTTAGTGTGGACAGACGCTAGGGGGGTTGTTGAGCGATGTAATGCAGCGGCTAGAAAGCTGTTGAACTGCCCTGCTGAGGTCTTAATCGGGCAATCGCTGATGGAGGTGTTGCCTTTGCAACGGTGGGGCAAACCAATATTGCCTGAGGAGCATCCGGCTAATGAGGGTTGGGCAGCTTCAACTGGAGAGTTACTAGCCGAAGGTAGCGCGGTTGAAACCAGTGTGGCTGACAGGAGTGCAACTGATAGGAGTACGACTGGAACCCTTATCGCTACAGGCAATGAGGGCTGCTATGAGTTGATGCAACAAGGGGAATCGCGGTGGATTAAAATCACGGTTGCTCCTGTCCCGGTTGCGCCATCAGCCGAGACGCCAGCAGGGAGCGGCAAGATATTCGTCATTCGACCCATCAGCGAACCGCGCTTAGAACCAACTGGAGCCAATCCAAATTCTGCTTCGAGCTTGCAGCATTTGACCACACTGTATCAGCAAGCGCTGGACTGTACTCAAATTGGCATTTGGGATTGGGATTTACAAACCAACACAGGCAGCCTGAGTCCGAAAGCAACCGAGTTACTGGGGTTGGCGCTGAACGGAGCACAAACAACCTATTCTGCTTGGCGGCAGTCGGTTCACCCCAAGGATATTCACCGGGTTGAACAGTCGATTTCTCAAGCCATTAACACTCAAAGCAGCTATGAAGTGGAATATCGCATCCTGTATCCCGATGGCAGTCTGCATTGGCTGTTGGCTCGCGGGCAAGGGGTTTATAGCAGCAGCGGGCAACCGCTTCGCATTGTTGGCGTGCTGATGGATATTAGCGAGCGCAAGCGGCATGAAGTAATGCTGCGGCTAGCGGAAGAAGCTTGGCAAGAAAACCAGCAAATTTTACATGCCATGATGGCAAACCTACCGGGCGGTGTGTTTCGCTGTCTTTATCTGCCCGACGAAACGGTGGTGTTTGCCTATGCCAGTGCTGCCTATCAAGATCTGCTGGGGTTAAGTCCGCAGGAAATGGGAGCACAGCCTCAGACGGCTTTTGAGCGGATTCATCCTGAAGATCGCCATCAGTGGCAAAATATTGTTGAGGCGGCTCGCACCACGCTGGAACCAAGCTATTTAGAGTATCGCGTCATTTTGCCCGGACGGTCAGGAAAAGTGGCTGGCTCGAACGGCACGCTTCTCTTGGGCCGTGAACGGCGACCTTGTGGTAGACGGCATTGATATTGACATTACGGCTCGAAAAGCAGCAGAAACCGCCCTTGCCGCCAGCCAGCAGTTTATTCAAAAAGTTGCCGACGCGACACCCGGCATTTTGTATGTCCACGATTTGATTGAGCAATGCAATATTTATGCCAATCGCGAAGTGGGGGCTGTGCTGGGATATACGCCAACTGAAATTCAGGCGATGGGTTCTAAATTTCTGATCGAACGGCTGCATCCAGATGACCAAGCCACAGCGCAATCCTATTTCAGCCAGTTTGATACGTTGGCAGATGGCGTTAAAGTCGGCTGGGAATATCGGTTTCGGCACGCAGATGGCTCTTGGCGCTGGCTGTATAGTCAAGACACCCTCTTTGCCCGCACTGCCGCTGGGAAACCGCGCCTGATTTTGGGTACGGTGATTGACATCACAGAGCGCAAACAAACCGAAGTTGCGCTTAGAAGTATCCTGCAAGGAACGGCGTCTGCAACGGGCGAGGCATTTTTCTCAGTTTTGGTGCAAAATATGGCTCAAGCGCTTGATGTGCGCCATGCGTTTGTGTCGGAACTGGTCGGTGACTATTTGCAGACGCTGGCCTTCTGGTCAGATGGTCAAATCCAACCGCCACAACAGTTTGAGCTAGCCAGCCATCCTTGTTGCCGCACTGCAATTGAGCAAGGGTTTGTGTGTTATCCCAGCCAAGCTCAGCAACAGTTTCCCGACAACTCGGCTCTACAAAAGCTGAAAGCTGAAAGCTACTTGGCAGTCGTGATGTTAGACGGGGCCGGCAACCCAATTGGTAATTTGTGCATTGTGGACGATCAGCCCCTGAAAGCGGTTGAATGGGCTGAGGCAATTCTGCGCATTTTCGCAGCCCGGGCCGCCGCCGAGTTGGAACGTCAACGAGCGACAATTGCGCTTCAGCAGTTGAATCAAGATCTAGAAGCACGGGTTGAGCAACGCACTCAAGAACTGATCGCATCACTGGATGAAAAAGAAGTGCTGCTGAAGGAGGTACACCATCGGGTCAAAAACAACTTACAGATGATCCAAAGTTTGCTGAATTTGCAGGTGCGCTGTGTGGAGGAACCTAAAGCCTTAGAGATTTTGGCAGAAAGCCAACGGCGGATTCGAGCGATGGCGCTGGTGCATGAAAAACTCTATCAGTCGAATCGCTTAGCTCGCATTAATTTTGCTGAATATGGGCGCAGCCTCATGCGAGATTTGCTGCAATCCTACACGCTGAATGCGCTTGCCATCCGCCTATCGTTGGAAATTGCCGACTTAGAACTGCCGGTCGATACGGCGATTTCCTGTGGGTTGATTATTAACGAACTGTTTTCCAATGCCGTGAAGTACGCATTCCCAGAGCACTGGATAGAAACTCAATCCGCTGTCATTACCGTACAATTCCAGTTGCATCAGCCGCCTGCCCAACCGTACCCTTACTATCGGCTGACCGTGGCAGACAATGGAGTTGGCATTCCGGCAGATGTGGATGTCTTGACCACAAAATCCCTCGGATTACGCCTCGTTCATGCGCTAACCCAGCAACTCCGGGGAACTCTAGAAATAGAACGCCAGACCAGCGAAAGTCATACAGGTTATACAGGCGGACGCCAGCCCACCGGAACAACCTTTACGATTACTTTTGCCAGTCAAGACAAGCTCAATAACTGCAATGACACCAACGCGAATTCTAATTGTTGAGGATGAACCAGTGATTGCGCTGGATATCGAGGAAAGTCTGCTGGCATTAGGGTATGAGGTTGTTGCAGTGGTCGATTGCGCAGCAGCGGCTCTATCAACCGTTCTGCAAACTCCACCCGATCTAGTGCTGATGGATATTCACCTACGCGGACAGCAGGATGGCATCGAAGCTGCGGCTCAACTGCGGCAGCAGCACGGCTTACCAATTATCTTTCTGACGGCTCATGCCGATGAAGCAACCCTTGCCCAAGCCAAGCAGATTCAACCTTTCGGTTACGTTGTTAAACCATTTGAGATGCGCGACCTCAGCGCAGCAATTGAAGTTGCCCTCAGCCGCTACCAAGCAGAATATTCGATTCAGAAACTGCTGGCTAAAGAAAAAGAGCTTAGCGCCCTCAAAACCCACTTCGTTTCGCTGATTTCCCACGAATTTCGCAATCCGTTGAGTTCAATTTTGTTTTCACTCGATTTATTGCAGTATCCATCGCAAAAGCTGCCCTCAGACAAGCAGCAAGCCTGCCTCAAGCGCGCTAGAAGCGCTGTCGAGAATATGATGCAGCTTTTAGAGGATGTCTTAGTCCTGAACAAAATGGACGCTGACAGCTTGAAATGTCACCCTGCTCCAGTGCTGCTGGTTGATTTTTGTCAAGAATTAGTCGAACAGTTGCAGAGCCATCCGGAAACCCACCACTCTATCTGCTTTGATAGTATTGGGTTTGATGAGCCTAATGCCCCCAAGCTGTACATTTTGGATGAACGGCTGTTGCATCATATTTTGATCAACCTGCTATCGAATGCCGTTAAATATTCTTCAGAAGATAGCACCATTCAGTTTAATGTCATTTGTGCGGAGCAGGCATTAATCTTCCGCATTCAAGATCAAGGCATCGGCATTTCCCGCTCCGATCAGGCTCGCCTGTTTGATCCTTTTTACCGAGGAGCGAACGTAGGAGCCATTCCCGGCACTGGATTAGGATTATCGATTGTGAAGCAATGCCTTGAAGCCCATCAGGGACAAATTGCTGTTGAAAGTGAAGTTGGCAAAGGGACGCCTTCATCGTTTCGATTCACAAGCGACCTGTAGAACTACGTTAGGAATGGGAATGAAATCAGTTCGATCGTGGATAGGGGCGGGTTTTGCGGTTAACTCCCTTGCCGGATGCCCCTTGATCGGCTAAACCGCTCCTACAGTTGACGGATTGATTCAATCCCCCGATCCTTAGCTTTCCAATTCTCTTCCAATTCTCTAGTCTCCCAAATAGCGATGAAGACAATCTTAGTGATCGAAGATGAGCCATTTATTTGTGAATCGATTTGTGATGTTTTGGAGCTAGAGGGCTATCAAACTTTAGCGGCAGCCCATGGCAAAATTGGCGTGGAGCTTGCTCAAAAACATCTGCCTGACTTAATTTTGTGCGATGTTTCCATGCCAGAAATGGACGGCTATGAGGTGCTGGCTTTGCTGCAACAAACGCAACAAACTAGCCTAATTCCGTTTATTTTTTTTAACTGCCCGCATCACTCAAGCCGATCAACGACGTGGCATGAATTTAGGAGCAGATGATTATTTAGCCAAACCTTGCACCGCCATTGAACTGCTGAAAGCCATCTCCAGCCGCTTCGAGAAACAAACGCTGGTGCAAACCCAAACAGAAGCCCAACTCAAACGCCTGCGAGATAGCATCACCCAATCGCTGCCGCACGAGCTATATACGCCTTTAAACGGCATTCTAGGATGCTCTGAAATGTTGTCTCGTGAATCTGACACTCTTGATCAGCTCGAAATTCAAGAAATTGGCAACCTAATTCATACGTCGGCGCTGCGCTTGCATCACTTAATGCAAAACTTTTTACTCTACACCAAGTTAGAATTGACAGCGAATCACCCAGAGCAGCGGCAATTGCTGCAAACCCATGTCACCGTTGAGCCAAATTGGGTGATTCAAAATACTGCTCATCAGGTTGCTACTCAAGCCAATCGCCCATCTGATTTACAGTTTCGGATCGCTTCTGCGGACAACTCTTCGGTCAACAACCTCTCCAAAAACCAGACTTTTGCGATCAGAGTTGCTGAATCCTATTTGCACAAAGCCATACGGGAACTGGTAGATAATGCCTTTAAGTTCTCAGAACCCGAAACGCCTGTGCAAGTGGTGACTGAATTTCAGCCTGATGGACTGTTGATTTCGGTGGTTAATACGGGACGCGGCATGACCGCAGAGCAGATTGCCAACCTCGGAGCCTACATTCAGTTTGATCGCAAATTCTACGAGCAGCAAGGTGCTGGATTGGGGCTAATCATCGTCAAGCGAATTGTTGAACTCTATGGCGGTAGGTTTAGCATCAACAGCGTTCCTAGCGCATCAACCACCATTCAAGTTAGCTTTTGCTCTGCTTCCATTGATGGACTTTGATCGAGGATGTTTTGATCATAAGCAGTTTGGTTGAGTAGCCGTGCTATCGCTATCACTAACTGCTCTGGCTCAACTGGCTTAGGCAAATGCTGCTGAAAGCCTGCTGCCAAGATCTGCTGCTGGTCATATTCGCCTGTGTATGTCGTTAGTGCAATCGCCGGAACCTGCCCTCCCAGTTCGGGAACTAAGGTGCGAATTTGCTTCAGCAAGCGGTAGCCATCAACATTTGGCATCGCCAGATCGCTCACCAGCACGTGTGGTTTAAACCGAGGCAGTTTTGCTAGCGCCTCACCCGCAGAACTGGCCAAAGCAACCTGTGCCCCTGCCTCTTGCAGCACCACCGCAACAAACTCCCGCATGTCCGCATCATCGTCAACCACTAAAATTCGGATTTGCTGCAATTGTTGAGCGAGAGCAGGCAATAAAGACGAACGGGTAGGCGCAGGTGATGGAGTCGTTTGCAAGATAGATTTTAGCAGGGGTAAGGTGACGCTGAAGGTGGTTCCTCTGCCTTCTCCTTCGCTGGTTGCCTGAACAGTACCGCCGTGCAGTTCAACTAGATGCCGCACAATTGTTAAACCTAGCCCTAAACCGCCAAACTGTCGGGTGATGGTGCTATCTGCCTGCCGAAAATAGTCAAAAATATAGGGGAGGAAAACAGGATCGATGCCTTGTCCAGTATCGCTAACGCGAATTTCAGCATCGGCAGTTCCGTCCTGCTGGGCTAAAGGTTTGGTGACAGATAAGCTAACCTCCACTCGCCCACCCACGGGTGTAAATTTGACAGCGTTAGAAACCAAATTCCAAAAAACTTGCTGCAAGCGTGCAGGATCACCACTCACATAAACAGGGGCGGGCTTTGCCGCACGGTTGCCTTGTGACTCAGAGGCGTGGGCAGGGAGTTCGGCACTTATGCAACTATCAACTGAAGGAGATGGCAGCAAAAAATCTAGCCGAATCGATTTGCTATTGGCAGCTAGTTTCACCGTCTCTAAGGCTGCTTCGAGGATGGGAATCAGGTTAACCCTCGAAGTATTGAGACACAGTTTGCCTTGCAGAATATGGGAAACATCTAATAAATCTTCGATTAACTGGATTTGTAGTTTCGCGTTGCGCTCAATCGCATCGAAAGCTCGCTCTGTGGTGCGTGCATCAAACCGACGGGAGCGTAGCATCTTTGTCCATCCTAAGATGGGGTTTAATGGCGAGCGTAGTTCATGCGAAAGAACTGCCAAAAATTCATCTTTGACCCGGTTGGCAGCTTCGGCTGTTTCGCGTGCGATGCGTTCGGCTTCGTAAAGATAGGCGCGTTCTAGGGACTGAGCACACTGTCTGGATAAGGTCAGCATGAAACTATAGTCCGTTTGGTCAAAATTTTGCGGTTCGGCAAAACTCCAACCCAACACCCCCAACACCCGCTCGCCAATCACCAACGGTAATGCCACAAACGCTTGAGTGCCAGTTTCAACAAAGTGAGCTGCCAGATCAGGGTAGCGCTGGTAATAGGCTTCTGGCGATTGAATTAGAATGGACTGCCCTGTCCGAATCACATCCGTTGCGGGCAGCAAAACGTTTAGCGGCATTCGGCGATACGGCTCAATTTCCTCAGGTTTGTAGCCAATGAAACGCACGATTTCAATCATGTCTGGATCAGTGCTACGCTGTGCCACCCAACCTCGGCTAGCATTCAAGGCTGTTGAACCCTGATGAAGCAAAATTTCAAAAATTTCAGCCGTTGTGAGTGCCCTTGCTAGAGATGCGGTTAGTTGCTGCAAAAGCAGAATTCGCCAAGTGTTGAGATCAAGCTGTTCTCTTGGTTGAGGCTGCCGTTCCACTGGCTGTTCTACTTGCCATTGCGCCCACGGATGCCAGTCCGTCACAGATGAAGAAGTCGAACTGATGTTACTTTCCACAAGCTGCTCTAATGCCTTCACCTGTTGGCGTAACGCAATAATTTCGGACAGCAACTGCTGTTTTGTTTTGTGCCCATCCTCCAGGGGAAAATGCTCAGACACCATATCGGTATCTCCAAATTTTATAAGAATTACAGTCAGTGATTGCTAAATCACATACTTCAAATTCAGAACTGTCAAAAAATAAGCAAAATAAGGTCAAAAAAATCGAACTTTAGTAACGATGTAAACGATTTGATTGTAAAAGATGCTGTGTTAACAAACACTCACCTTGGGAAAGATTTTGGTTCATTGGGGGAGAGCAGAAGTCTGAGGGCAAAGAACACGGGGCGAATCAAGTTGGGTTGAGGCTGAGTTCGGAGGATCTGGCTGAAGACAGAGGTGATTTTTGAGAACTGTTTCTACTGTGTCTAATAGCGGCATGACTCATAGTTTGCGATCAATTTGTATTTGGAAGGCTGGAATGCATTTTCTGGTTCCCCATTTGAGATTTGCAGCATCTTGTATGTCGCTATAGGCTAGTGAAATGGCTACTTCCTTCTGATAGTTTGAAGGGGATTGTTTTGTTTAAAGGTGCGCGTAAAGGAGGTATCCAAAATGACGGAGGAATTCAAGAAAGGTGATCGGGTTGAATGGAAAACTTCGCAGGGTAAAACTGAAGGAACAGTTGAGAAAAAGCTAACTGAACCGACTGATATCAAGCAACATCATGTCTCGGCATCCGAGTCTAATCCTCAATATTTAGTCAAAAGCGAAAAAACCGGCAAAAAAGCTGCTCATAAGCCAGCAGCTTTGAAAAAACAGCGGGATTAGGCAGACTGCCTGAAGTGAAGCCGGGAAGATTTTTGGCTTCTCAAGTGGTGTACTTCAGCAGATTTGTGATCGCAAGATCCCCAAATTCCTTGAGAATCCGAGAGTTTGATACAGCTAATTCTGAGGATCGTGGATTGAATCAATCCGTAACCTGTAGGGGCGAGTTGAGCAGATCAAGGAGCATCCGATGATCGACTTGACCGCAAAACCTGCCCCTACCCACGATCGAACTGATTTCATTCCCATTCCTTATACCAATTCTCTGAATCTGGACTACATATTGATCGTTTCCACAAGAGCGGTTTGCGTGGCGTAGCTTTTCCGCAGGAAATACTGCTCCTTCAAATCCTTCAAAATCTGCAACATTAATTCGGAGAAATGGTATTACACCTCACATTAGATTGTTAGATGCTTTAAATCTAGAAATTTAACTTTCGTCGATCTGCATGTCAGTCTGCATTCACCACGGCAGCACTTCTCCGTTTGCGTACCAAAAAGCACCTGTATTCTTCAGCGTTAGTAAGTTGTGCGGGCTAACAATCCTTGTAATGATTCACACACTGTTTTTTTAGCCTCAAAGTTGAGCCTCAACAGTGGGATGCAACTGTTCAGTGTCAGCGTTGCTGAACGATAAGCATGAGCCATGATAAGCAGGAGTCTTGAAATGCGAGCGTTCCGACAGCCTGCTCCATCCTCGATCCTGGGTGACTTTGAGTGATCCGGAAACCCTCCAAATTTGGGAAATTGAGGGCAATTCATTCTGTGAATCAGCAACGTCCTGCTCAGTGCCCCATCGCCTCGGCAAAAAGCAGCTTGAGTTAAGACTCAATTCTTCGCAGCGACCCCAAACGCCCTAAAATCGTACTACGATGTTTAACGGTCAGGACTGGCGCTTTGGATAACATGACAGCATTAAACGATCAGACTCAAAACAATCAGGCTAATACTCAGGACGATAAAACAATCGTTCGAGAATATTTCAATGCGACGGGGTTCGATCGCTGGCGACGAATCTATGGCGATGGTGAAGTTAACAAGGTGCAGCTTGATATCCGAGTTGGGCATCAGCAAACGGTTGATACGGTGCTGGCGTGGCTGCAAGCTGATGGTAATGTAGCAGAGCTAACCGTCTGTGATGCGGGCTGTGGAGTGGGTAGCCTCAGCATTCCTTTGGCGGCGCAGGGCGCAACCGTATTCGCTAGCGACATTTCTGAAAAGATGGTGGGTGAAGCAAAGGAACGCGCTGAAATAGAGCTAGGACAGTCAGAAAATCCATCTTTTGCAGTGCAAGATTTGGAGACGCTGAGCGGCAATTACCATACGGTGATTTGTTTGGATGTAATGATCCATTATCCGCAAGACAAAGCGATGGAGATGATTGCCCATCTCAGCAGTTTGGCAGACTCGCGGCTGATCATCAGCTTTGCACCCAAAACTCTGGCTTATAGCTTGCTGAAAAAAATTGGCGACTTTTTCCCTGGCCCAAGCAAGGCGACTCGGGCCTACTTGCACCGCGAAGCCAATATCGTCAAAGCGCTAGAAGCAAACGGCTGGCAAGTACAGCGCAACGCCATGACTAAAACGCGGTTCTACTTTTCTCGCCTACTGGAAGCAACCCGCTCTGCGAGTTAAGATAGCGGCAGCAAGAGTTTGGCTGCTGTTGCCATGAAACGGATTAGCAAAATTGTTGCAGGGGTATTGATCGGATTTGGGTTGCTCGGCAGTTTGGCGTTCGTCAGCGATTTGCTCGATCCTGAAGCCTCTGCGGAAGATAAGGCCGAAGCGCCCCCCGGATTGGTTGTCATGGCTGCCCTGACTTCTACCGGAGCTTGGATGTTTTGGCAAGGACACCGCAAATTTCGGCAGCAAGAGCGCGATCGACTGCGTTCTATCTTCTTTAGTTTGTTAAAGGAAAATAACGGACATCTCACCACGCTGCGGTTTGCGATGGAGGCAGGCTTAGAGGGTGGGGTAGCCAAGGCGTATTTAGACGATTGGGCAAGAGAATTCAATGCTGCTTACCATATCAGCGAGGAAGGCAATGTGATTTATCATTTTGATCTCGGCAACACCAATCGCCAGTTTCCAGATTCGATTTAACTTAGCTCAACGCTCAACTTAGCTCAACGCTCAACTTAGCTCAACGCTCAACTTAGCTAAACGCAGTGGGAAGACATGATTCAGCTATTTTTATTCACGGCTGCAATTTTAGGCGGAACTTCCGTTGCGTCTGGGGCGTTTGCTACCCATGCACTGCGAGAGCAACTGACTGAGCGCTCGCTCGAAATCTTTGAAACGGGGGCGCGTTACCAGATGTATCACGCGCTGGCGCTGCTGGCGGTGGCGTTGCTGCTGAGTCGGGCGGAGTCGGCGCAGTCGTTGCTCACGGTTGCTGGGTTTGCTTTCATGGCGGGCGTGCTAATTTTTTGCGGCAGTTTGTATGCACTCAGCCTATCAGGGATCAAAATTCTGGGAGCCGTTGCGCCGATGGGTGGAGCCGCCTTTTTGATCGGCTGGGGTTGCTTGGCGGTTGCCGCATTGCGCTACAAATAGCGATGCTCTACCGAGGGGCAGGCTGCGAGAACGGCAACGGTTGCCCAAACGGAATCACCTGAATTGCTGGTTGGACGGCGGCACTAGGCTGAACTGCTGGAATCGGCTGACCAAACGGAATCGCAGACGGATCGAGGGCTGCCTGACCGGAGAGCGGTTGCCCAAATGGAATGGGCTGTGCAGATGTTGGGACTGCCGCAGTTTGGGTAGGCGTGGACTGCTGAGGCGGAACAGGTGAAACCCTTGCTGGCGTCGGCGTCGGATTTGCAGCAGGAGGGGCTGGACGTACCGCAGCGGTGGCTTGGGAAGCAGGTTGAGGGATCGTTTGGGCTGCGCTTGCATCGGGTGATGAATTCGGTGATGAATTTGGTGAACTTACCACTGGATTCGCTGAAGCTGGGTTACTGGAATCTGCCTGAGTTGGATTCGCGTTACCGGGATTCGTGCGGTTGGGGTTGATCGAATCGATAGATGGCACGGTGACACCTTCTGCGGTTGGCGTCGGGAAAGACAGCGAACTCGAAGCGGGGCCTGCCTGAGACGGCACTGCTCTGGCGGGAGCGGGAGTCAAAACGGCGGATGAACCTGATGGCAGCGAGAGTGCGGCCGCTGTTCCTGTCGGCAGGGTCGGATCAGGCAGGGGCGATGGGGGAGCCGAAAAATCGACCGGTAAGGGCGGCGAAACGGCTGTCACCGATGGTGTGGTTGCGGTAGGAGGAGGTGCAGATCGCTCCATCGGTACGGCAGAAGGGGTTTCAAGGGGGCTAGCAAGGGGGCTAGTAGGTTGGGCTGGCTCTCTGGCTGGATCTGAAGGTGGAGGGGCTGCATCAACACTGGCAATTTCTGTCTCAGCCTCTTCCGGATTCTCAGCCTCTTCTGGGTTTTCAGCCTCCTCAGTTGTTTCTGGTTGCTCAGCTTCTCCTAATTCTTCTGCCTGCCTAGCCTCCTCTACCGCTTCGGCCTCATTTGGCGCATCTTCTGGGTTTTCAGTTTCCTCAGACTCATCTCCTGCTACTCTATCGGACGCAGAGGATACTGCATCGCTAGCAGCATTGGCTTCCGGCTGGGTTGCTGGTGTTTCTGCTGGGGTTGTCGCTGGCTCAATCGGAATTTCGACGGCTCCGGGTTCTAATGGCGGCAGGGCTGGGTCATCTGCTAGGGCAGTTGCATTGGCGTCTGATTCGTTGCTGGCATCGTTGGGTTCTGCCGGACTCGGCTGGGCAACTTCGTTGGCAGCAGGAACTCCTGCGGCTGTGGCAGTTGGGCTGGAATCGGCTGGTGTGGGAGCGGCGATGGTTGGATTAGCGGTGTCGGTGACAAATAGGGGACGGACTGCCCACCGATCGGTGGTTCCATCAGAGCTTTCTAGCTGTTGCAACTCCACCTGTCCGGGAGCCAAAACCGCATCAGGAGAAAGTTCCAGCACAATTCGCGCCAAGCCTGCCTGAAATTGGCCCACTCGAATGGCTCGAACTGCCCCCGCAAAAGACTGCTGCATCGGCACAATCCCAACTTCTGTGTTGGGCAAATCCACCACAATCCGGGCGGGTTCTGCGACGAGGTAATGGTTGGGGGTTACGCCTTTGGGAACGGTGATCACCAGTTGGTGAGTGTTGGGGTCAAACTGCCAGTTCTCTAAGGTAGCGGCTTGACTCGGAGCCACCATCACGACTGCGGCAACCGCTCCGCCCATACAGCCCAGCCCAGCGACCATCATGCTTTCAACCAATCCCAATCTTCCCATCTGCGATTCCCCCATACACAAGTTCTGTAGATTCAAGCTTCTGAATAGTTAACCCAGACTGCTTGGTTTGAGTTTTGTGGATCACTCGTCATCATGGCTTGCTAAAAGTGTACTGAAGTTATAGCACCTTCACTGAAATTGAGCAGAGAATTCTGGAGGATTTCAATTTGCGAAACTTAACTCGCGTCTGCATCATCAATCACGGCGGCGCGGTCGAGGAGGAGCAGGTTGCGCAAGGCGTCTGTGTCAAGCTCAGTGAGCCAGGTTTCGCCTGTACCGACGACCTGTTCTGAGAGAGCTTTTTTGCTTTCGATGATTTCGTGAATTTTCTCTTCCAGTGTGCCTGTGCAGACAAACTTGTGGACTTGCACATTGCGCGTTTGCCCAATCCGAAACACCCGATCGGTGGCCTGATTTTCGACGGCAGGATTCCACCAGCGGTCAAAGTGGAAAACATGATTGGCGCGAGTCAGGTTTAAGCCAACGCCGCCTGCCTTCAGCGAGAGGATGAAAATCCGGGGAGCCTGCGGATCATTTTGGAAGCGATCGACCATTTCTTCGCGCTGCTTTTTGGACGTGCTGCCATAGAGATAGAGCACCTCGCGGTTAAACTGCCGCTCTAGGTAAGGTTGCAGCAATTTTCCCCACTCCGCGAACTGGGTGAAAATGAGGCAGCGGTCGCCGCTAGATAGCACTTCTTCCAGCATTTCTTCGAGGCGTTGCAGTTTGCCCGAAGCGAGGCGAAACGTGTCATCAGTCAGCGTTTTTGGCGCACCGTCTTTAACCTGATTGTCTTTGAACAAAACTGGATGGTTGCATACCTGCTTCAGCTTGGTCAGCAGCGCCAAAATCATGCCGTGCCGTTGGATACCGTCTGCCGATTCAATGTCTACCAACGATTGCTCAACGAGATGCTGATAAAGGCTGGCTTGCTCGGCGGATAGTCCGCAAAAGACGCTCATTTCCTGCTTTTCGGGCAGATCTTGAATGATAGAGCGATCGGTTTTGAGACGACGCAGGATAAAGGGTTGCACCAGCGAGCGTAATGTTCGTAAGGATGCCGTGTCACCATAGCGTTCGATCGGAATGGCAAAGCGCCGCTGAAAGAAGTTTTTGGGGCCGAGATAACCCGGATTGAGGAAATCGAGAATCGACCAAAGTTCGCTGAGTCGGTTTTCAACGGGTGTTCCGGTGAGGGCGACGCGAAATTTGGCATCCAGTTGGCGGACGGCTTGAGACTGTTTGGCATCGGCGTTTTTAATGTTCTGCGCTTCGTCCAACACCACGCCTTGCCAGGTAATAGTTTGCAAATCTTTTACGTCTCGGTGAATCAGCGAATAGCTGGTAATCACCAGATGTTTGTCTTTCACCGCTTTGACAAGGGCTTTGCCCTGCGGACGTTTATCCCCGTGATGCACCACGGTTTTTAAGCTCGGCGCAAATCGTTTCACTTCGCGTTCCCAGTTGCCTAGCACTGAGGTGGGACAAACCAGCAGCGTTGGATACTCAATCGCGTTTTGTTCTTGTAGGTGTAGAAGTAACCCAATTAATTGCGGCGTTTTTCCTAAACCCATATCATCTGCCAAGCACGCGCCGAGTCCCCAACGTTCTAAAAACGCTAGCCAGGAAACGCCGCGAATTTGATAGGGGCGCAATTCGCCGTGAAAGCCTTGGGGAGGCGGAATATCTTCAACGCTTTGGTTGCCTGACGTGAGAGTATTGATCAACTCTTGCAGGGCGCCTGATGCTTCAAACCCCAAGACGGGCAGTTTTTCGATCATTTGCGTGTCGCCCGTACTGATTCGCAGCGCATCTTCCAGCGACAGCGACATCTGATCTTTGCGGCTATCAAAAAACGACTGAGCCGCCCGGATATCTTGCGGCCGCAGTTCCACCCACTCGCCGTTAATTTCGACCAACGGCGTATTTTGAGTCACCAGCCGATCAAACTCGGCTTTGGACAACCGCTGTCCGCCAATCGTTAATTCCCACTTAAAGTTGAGCAAGCTTTGCAAACCGAGCCGCTGCTTGCCTAATTTCGGCGTTTCTGCTTGTACTCGTAACCCTAACCGATTCGCCCAGCCTTCCTGATTCGCCAAACTGGGGGGCAAAATCACGCCAAAACCGCTGTCTTGTAGTCGCCAAGCGGTTGATTTAATAAATTCGTAAACCTGCAAGGGTGTGAGGCGACACGACTGAGGCTGAGCCGACTGGAGGCTCGGTTCCAACACGGGATAGAGCCGCGATGCCAGCCCCAAACCTGCCAGCAGCGTTTCTTGCGGGGCTTCGATCGTGCGTCCCATGTAGTCGAGCCGATCCACCGGATTGTTCCACACCACTTTGGCACTAACCAAAAACTCTGGCGTATGGGCTGCCTGCAAAAAATACTCTAGCGTCCAGTCGAGTTGCCCACCCGATTGCTCAGAGGGTGGATGCAGGTAGAAGCAAGTGCGAAAGGCAGCCAGCGATTGAGAAAGTTGTTGCTGTAAGGGGGCTGTCCACTGAGCTAAGCTAGCCTCCAAGCGCTCTAGGCGGGCAGGCTCAGCCGTGACGGAGGCTGCGTGTCCCAATGCCTGCAACCATTCTCGCAAAGCCACATCTTTGGGCAGCGGAGCCGCAGGTAGGGGTTGATGTGCGGTCGTTGCTCGGACTTCAGTATCGATCGTGGCATTCAGGAAGTTGAGCAGCAGTGAAGGGGCAGCAGGAGAATCTGCGGCAGGAAGGAGACGATATGCGCGACAAATTCCCGGCATCTGATGCGAAAACTGCTCTAGGCGAGCTTGGTCGCTGGCACTATCTAACAACACCTGCCAGCGGGCGATCCGAGTTCCATCAGGCTGTGGCTGCAACCCCGGCAAAAATTTACTGCGGGCTAGTAAATCAAGCCGCCAACGAGACACATGCGACCAGAAGCGCAGATCCGCCCCAATCCAGGAAAACCGATCGTCCTGTACTGAACTCAGCGGCAGCGATTGCAAGAGTTGAATGGCTTGTTGAGTTGTTAACCGCACGCCCGACACCTGCCACGACTGTAGCTGTAAGGCGGCAGCGGCGGTTTGCTCGTCGTCTAAATCAGAGAGCACTTCTGCGGCGGAGTGCTGCGGCAAAAAGGCGGTATCTTCTGCCTGCTGGTTGAGCAAATAGGTTGGTAAAACACAGGTCACAGTTTGCCAATGAGCCGGATCGAATTGCGGAGACTCTAACTGAACCGTAGTGCGTTTACGTTGGCGGGTTTGCCCTGTGGTGACTCGCCCTGCGGCGACGGGGGTTGCTTCGAGCAAAAGCTCTGCCACGTTCCAATTTAACTGCCGCGATTGGTGCAGCATTTTCAGCCAGTCTGCTAACTCAACTGCCGTCATGACGAAGGGATGCGGTTGGGGAATGACCTCGCCTTGGTGGTCTAGAGCAAGGTTGATCGGCTCAATTCGGCGCCA
The DNA here is from genome assembly GCA_012033495.1 of Cyanobacteria bacterium RM1_2_2. Lineage (GTDB taxonomy): Bacteria > Cyanobacteriota > Cyanobacteriia > Elainellales > Elainellaceae > Elainella. The sequence continues at coordinate 16,776 of JAAUQT010000059.1, forward strand.
AGTTTCACCCCAGACTAAAAAGTATCCTCCCCAAGGTGATCTTTCTAGCTCTGATGGTTCTGACGACTCGCCCTGAGATTGAAGAATCCAGCTACCGTGTAAAATTGCCATGCACGCACAAATAATTTGGGTGGCATGTAAAACAAAACCCGATGGCAGCCGTGCTGTTTCCGGTCTCAAACGCTGCTTCCCTGGGTTCTGCCGTTTATTTGCCAGGATTGGACTAATTGTACAACTCTAAAGAAAAAATGGGGGAGGGCAAAGGCAGAAGAATACCAGCGTATCTGTCAAGTGGCTATTAGCGGTCACGAAAACTGGCATTTGTGCGGCAATCCTAAGGATTGTGGATGGAATCAATCCGTAACTTGTACGGGTGGGTTGTGCCCTAAGCCAAGGTGGTTTTGTGCCTGGTGCCGCAGTAGGGCGTCAGTTGCCCCAGTGCCCAAACCCCAGTGCCCAAACAAGCTGAACGTGTTCTGGTTCATCGAGAGCAGATGGAGTCAGTTCGAGTTCGATTGAGCCGGTGAAGCCCGTGACGGAGCCTTTTTTGCCAGAATAGGCATAGACTTTGTAAAAGTTGTGACGAGTATCCTATCGTCATCCTTAAGCTGTTAGCATAACGACTCGTTTCGCCTGACCGCTGAGAGATCAGGCAATTTCCTGAAAACAATCTACCTCTGTAAGGGCAGGTTTTGCAGATGAATCATCCGTGGAACCGTTACATCTCGGCTAATCCTGCCCCAAACTAGCAGATGAATCGTCGAAGCCGTTAAATTTTGGCAAAATCTACCCCGACAGTAGCAGAAACTTTTTCTCAAAAATCTCCTTACTGGTTAAACAGGATCACTTGCGGCAGGTGAAGCAGAATGTCCATAGATTGGCAGGTTATCCGCCAAAAAACAGCTTCTGAGCCGTCCCATCATCCCTCAATTCTTGTTCACCTTTGCCAACCACTTCGACGATCACTGTCCGTGGCTCTGGTTGCCATCGACCCATACGAGCCTCAACCTCGACGATGGTTTTACCTGCATCTTCCGTAACTCGATAAGTTGTCATTGCCCAATCATCAGTTTGATATCCAAAGCTTTCACCATCATCTTCATACATCGTCCATGCGCCCGTACCCGACCACACTTTGATGCGTAGCTGCTGAATCGGCACTTCACTCACATGCTGCATTGCCGGAGCTAAGGGAATGACCGATCCTGCTTTAACATAAAGCGGCATTCGTTCTAATGGTGCATGAGCCAGAATATGGGACGAACCTTGCAAGCGTTTACCTGTCCACCAGTCATACCAAGTTCCTTCCGGCAGATAAACCGAACGATATTCGACCCCCGGACGCAACACTGGAGCCGCCATTAACGCTGGCCCTAACATGACCTGATCAAATAACTGGCTGACTTGCGGATCATTTGAGAAATCATAGAGCAACGGTCGCAGAATTGGAGCACCCGTCATTGCGGCTTGCCAAAACAGCGTGTAGAGATAGGGCAATAGCTGATAGCGTAGTTCGATATATTTACGGCAAATTTGCTCAACTTGTTCACCGAATACCCACGGCTCATGCTGCATACTGGTAATCGAAGAGTGGGCCCGCATCAGCGGATACAGCATTCCCACCTGCATCCAGCGGGCAAACAGTTCGGCGGTGGCATTTCCGGCAAAGCCGCCAATATCTGCTCCGACAAACGCCACGCCCGACAAGCCTAAGTTACATAACATCGGCAGCGACATCTCCAGATACTCCCAGCGAGAGTAGTTGTCGCCTGTCCAAACCGATGACCAACGCTGTATCCCGGCGTATCCTGACCGCGTTAACACAAACGATCGTTGATCCGGTCGCAATCGTTCTAATCCCTCAGCAGCAGCGCGGGTCATCATCATGCCGTAAAGATTGTGGGTTTCAGCGTGAGTCGTTTGCTCAGCAGGATCACCTTGAGGCGCATCGAGCGGCAGCGGAATTTTATCACCCGGATCACCAAAGGGACGATCGTTGAGGGCGGGTTCATTCATATCGTTCCAAATGCCTGCCACGCCAACATCCGTGAGAGCATGGTGCAGTTCACCCCACCAATATCGCACCTCTGCCCGCATGAAGTCTGGAAAACGGCTCGATCGGGCCAAACATAGCCATGAAAGATACGACCGTTGGCATGACGGACAAAATAATCTTGCTGTAACCCTTTATTCAACACCGCATAGTCAGTATCCGGTTCATACTTGACGCCCGGATCGAGAATCGTGACAACTTTGAAGCCTTGCCGATTCAGATCATGGATCAGTTGACGCGGGTTAGGAAACCGTTCGCCATTCCAGGTGAATACTCGAAAGCCATTCATGTAATCAATATCGAGATGGATGACATCACAAGGAATTTGACGCTGTCGGAATTCTGCTGCTAATTGCCGAACTTCTTCTTCAGAACGATAGCTCCAACGACACTGATGATAGCCTAGCGACCATTTGGGAGGCAGCGGCATTCGTCCGGTTAACTCAGTGTAGGTTTCCAGAATGGCAGCAGGTTCGGCTCCATAAATAATGTAGTAATCGAGTTCTGGATGACGAGCTTCCATGCGCCAAACCCCTGGCTGGTCAGCGCCTATATCAAAACAACTCCATGAAGTGATATTCAAAAAAATGCCATATCCGACCTGTGGGCGCAGCGCCATAAAAAATGGAATTGCCTGATACATTTCGTCGGTTAAAGCATGGTAATCCAACGAATCAGTTGTCCAGTTGGTGAGCCGCCGTCCAATCTTATCCAGTAGCCCTGTTCGTTCACCAAAGCCGTAAAAGTGTTCATCGGCTGCGATCCTTTTCCAACATGCAATTGTGTCTTGCTGCCATGCCACTCCTTGTTCAACATCTTCGGCAAAAGGTCGATCGGCTCGATCAAAACAGGTGAGTTTTCCTGTTGCTTTTGCAATCTGAATTCTAATTGATGACGTGATGATTTCAATATATTCTGATGTATCCTGAAGTGTATAGTGAGTTGTCATCCATTCTGTGTCTGGCTTCGTAACTGCCCAAGACCGACGCTGTAAAAAGCTGCCTGTGGGAGAAAGCCTGACTCGAATTAGATGAGGGGCAAGAATGCTGAGCCTCAAGTGCCCCTGCTTACCGCGTAGATGAACGCATTGTGGGTCAGATTCAGTCTGCTGAATGCGGCCAATTGTTGACCAAGTCGGTGCTGCAACGGGCATTTGTCCCACAAACTCTGGCATGTAGTCATCCTCCGAGGTAATTCTGGCAGATTTTGCTACACCATACCAATCTTGAGGGGGTTCTCAATCACTATCTAGAGACGACCTTATCATCAAAACTGTCTCCATCTTGCGGTAGATTCGAGGAGAAGGCACGTTGCATCAAAAAATTTGTGGAAACATGGCAAGCACTCTATGTCTTGTGATAATCTTGTATGGTTGGTAAAAACGCCAACGCTTCGGCTCAGTAGCTCAGTGGTTAGAGCAGGGGACTCATAAGCCCAAGGTCGCAGGTTCAAATCCCGCCTGAGCCATCAAGAAAACAAGCTCTAGAAGCTAATTGGGGAGGTTCTTAACAGAACCTCCCCGAATTTTTTTTAGGTACAAATGGGGCGTTTTGGGTCAAAAAGTGGTGTACAAGTGGTGTACGAAAATAGTTCAATTGAACTATCCGGAACACTGTCAAGGGAAGGGAAAAAGAAACAAGTGTACTGGGAGTACTGCCATGCAAACTAAACAACGTGATGTTAGGCGATCGGTCTCCATTATCGTTTCTCGTGGTTGGCTACAGTTACGGTTCAGCTATGGTGGTAAGCGCCACTATAGCTCGGTTGGATTATGAGACACTCCAACCAATCGCAAAATTGCAGAAGCCAGAGCCAAGCTCATTAAGTCTGATATGATTTATGAGCGCTTTGATCCAACCTTGGAGAAGTACAAGCCCCAAAATGCCTTGAGTGTTGCCAACACTGCTGCACCGCTTCCCGTCCCCAAAACATCACTGCTTGACCTGTGGGAGAAATACACTCAGTTTCAGCAGGCGCATTTGGAAGAGACAACAATTATTAGAGACTACGGCAAGATTGAAAAACGCATCCGGAAGTTTCCCAAACCCTATCTAGAGGATGCCATTGCCATTCAAGCTCACTTGCTGAGTGAGCTTGCCGCAGAAACAGCCAAACGAACCCTGAAGCAGCTTAGTGCTTGTTGCAACTGGGCAATGCGAAAAAAACTGATCTCCGAGAATCCATTCAAAGAACTGGCTCAGGAAGTGAAGACGAAAAAGGCGAGCAAAGTGTCTCGCAAACCGTTTTCCAAAGAGTGTGTAGCGGCAATTATTTCAGCGTTTGAACATAACACTTACTGCTCCAAGTATTCTCCCATCCCACATTCCTAACTATGCTCCCTATGTCAAATTTCTGTTTCATACGGGTTGCAGACCTGAAGAAGCGATCGCTCTTAAGTGGAAGCATGTCGAGAAGAATCGCATTTACATCTGCGAAGCTGTCGCCACTGATGTTCGCATTCGGAAAACAACCAAAACAGATACACCTCGCTACTTCCCCATCAACGAGGAGCTAAGAGCTATCTTTGAGGCAGTGAGACCAGAGAATCTCGATCCAAATGCCCTCGTATTTCCGGCTAGAGGCGGCAAGGAGCTTGACACCCACAACTTCCTCAACCGGGTATGGAAACCTGTGGTGGAAAAATTGGTGGAAGCAGGCAAGGTGAAGGAATATTTGCCCCAGTACAACTGTCGGCACACATTTATCACACTTTGTTTGGAAAGTGGGATTATATCCAGGCGAGTGGCAGATTGGTGCGGTACTTCAGTAGCGGTCATTGAGGAGCATTATGCAGGAGCGATCGCGCATATCCAAGTTCCTCCCTTTGGATTAACCGATCAAACAACTCCGGAAGATTAAGGATACATTTCTAAAGATGATCTTCAGGAATGACGAAAATGATGGGCATGGCGCTACCCGTTAATTCATTAGAGATCGCCTCTGTTCGCACCGTGATGACCCGTGTCGGAATATCACCGTAGTTGCTCTTCAAGACAATCGTGGTGTTGAGGGCGGGAACGTGCGAAAGAGCGGTGATCGTGCCATCCAACTCCTACAACCGCCTCAAATCATCTACAAATTCTGACTGCTTCTGCTTGGCTTCTTGACAAACCCACATGGCCGCACACAGGCGGATCAAAACTGGAGTCATTTGGCTTACCTCTTCCAATTAATCGATCGGTGACTGGGCAGGCGGATCAAACACTAGCTCGAATTGCGTCTTGGGCATAAATCGCCGCAAGGCTCTGAGGTGATCCTGGGCATCTTGCCGATTACGAAAGCGAACCAGATCTGAGCGCTGAGCATTGGGCTGAATCAGGACAATCACCCAAGGACGAGCCTCGATCGCGCAAATTGAAGGAGAATGTTGGGCGTTCATAGAGCCGTACAAAGACACAACTTGTCAGCCTACTGGTAGAACACCTGTCAAAGACAGCGCCACTGGCAATTGAAAAATTTGAACTTATGTGCTGGGAGAATTTGGATTCTGTGGCTGGATGCGTTGAGGAGAGCCACACAACCGATCGAACAGGTTTAGCGGAATTTCGTCATAGTGTTCCAATAGAAAATCCATTAGTGCCAGATGTCGCAAATCATCCAGACTTGGGGTGCGGTAGTGTTTGCCTTTGCCAAACCAGCGACGTACTGTAGAAGGGGAACGCGAGCAGATCTGGGCAATCGCTTCGTGGCTCACCTCCCACTTGGCATAGAAGCGACGGGGTGAGAGTCCGAGTTGGCAGTTGGCATAGAGGTGAATCAATGCCAGGTCACGATCGCTTAATGGACGAGGACGAGTCATGGGTATTTCTCCTCCCTCAGTGATTCCAAATCCTCTTCCCAAGCAGTATCAGTAAGGACGAGGGAAGTGTCTTTGAGCCAAATCAAATATTTCCACTTCCACTGTCCGCGATGCTGAGCAAAGGCAAAAAAGCGCCCCATCACAATGCCACTATCGGTCTGGGCGTGATTAGGCAAAGGCTGCCAGCGCACCCAATCGCCATCATGAAATCGTGGGGCTGAGGTTTGGTGCGGAAAGCTCTCAGGTAGACCAGTCCAATATTGGAGTGGTTTTAGATCCAACTTGGGTAGATCTGCAATTGTCCAAGCATCCGCATTTCTCACGACGTTGAGGTAGCCAGCCATCATCTTGCCATTGAGACTGACACAGAGTTGTTGGATGAGGAGGGTGGCGAGATGTTCTAGTTCTTGTTCCTCCAGATGCATCCGTCCCGCATCGAAGTCTGGATCACAGAAGTTGCTCAGTGTCTCAATCAGATCAGCAATGCCAAAATCGCAGAGGGCTTGCTGATAACTGGCGCATGGGTCGGAAGATCGATCGCTGAAAAGCGGAGTGCATGTCATAGGTCAAACCTCTCAAGAGACAACAGATTCCATTGCGGTAAAGCCATTGCTGTAGTTGAATTCATTAGTTGAAGCTGCTTGGAAAAAGAAACCCCCAAGCCAAGCAGCCTGGGGGTAAACTACGGCTGCTAAACGCTAGATCTCCTCTGGATAGCCGTAGTCAAAGTCGTCAAAGTTCTCTTCATTCCCTGGATTGGTCTCCGCTTGGGTAGAAGGGGAATGTTGCTGCTGGGGTCGTGCCTCAAATTCTTGCTCTGGATTGCCAAAGTCAGCCCACTCGTCGAACTGGGTCAGAATCCGTTCTTTGAGTTCGGGTCTGTAGCCGACGAAAAACAATTTCCAATTCTCAACGGTTGGAACGCCATAGTCAGCCACAGAACAGACCCAAGATTTTTTGGACTGCCCTTTCAATTCGGGCTGGACTCGAACGGCAAGAATGGACAGCGCCATGAAGCGATCGCCCCTCGGTTTCTTGGCTCCTGTGGCAGCACCATAGGCTTTGCTCATGTCGTTGCGAAATTGCTCCAGCGTTTCCCCAAAGCTGCCGCAGAATGAGCCTTTTGCCGTGAGCAGTAGTGGAGTTTCGTGCAGCAGACGTTTATCTTTGCTGATGACATAGACCAAGTAGCGAGTCTTGAGAATCATCGTACTGCGATCGTACTGGGATTTGCGGTACACCCCAATAAACTCGCCACTGTCGCGATCGAACATCATCAGCTTGGACTTGTGCAGGATCAGAAACCGTGCCAGTAAAGAGCGATAGCCCTCAACTGTTGTACCGTTTTGAAACGTGGTTGTGTGGAATGTCCACTCCTCATTAGGAATGAAATTCACCGACTCCATGTTTTCAGTGGTGATAAAGAATCCAGATTGATCAGGGTCTTGAGCATTCAACAGTTGCAGATAGGGCAGGGATTCTCGTTGCGCTTCAAAGGCTTGTGAGTCAAACTCATCGCGTTGGGGCAAAGGAGCAGTGGTGGACGGTTGAATGAATGTTGCGGGGCGCTGATGTCCATTCTGTTGTGCATTGTTGTGAAGTGTTGTCGTTGCCATAGTGAGTGTCCTTGTAGATGTAGTGAGATAAGAGAAAAAGGGCTAAGATTCTGTTCTTAACCCCGTTGCAATCGAATATTCAGGTTCTAAAACTCGTAGCTGCTCTCGCCATCGGTGGCGTTGCCAATGCCATCGACAAAGCCAAAGGCAAACTTCTGATAGGGATTACTCCAGTAAATCTCACCGATCCCCTGATCTCTGGTACGGCGGATACCTTCGGCATACCCTAGAACGTAGGATTCTTCATTACGTTGGGGTTTCGCACCCATCGCTCCATCGGTTAGACCATCCAAGTAGAAATTCTGGCAGGCTGCATCGGTCTTCGTTTCCGATTCGGCTCTGATACAATCAAGTTCAAGTGGTGTCATAACAACCTCCTGTGTTGTTGTGAACAGGCAAACTGCCTTGGGGAAGTTGGTAGCTCGTCCAGGGCATTTGCAGTTTAGGAAAATCTCAAAGCATTGATACTCCTCGTGACGGCTGGCGGAGTTCCTATCGACCTGATAGCGGCTCTCCCAAATGGGCGGCTTGCTCCGGGTTCCAGTTCTGCGGTGACAGCAGGTTCCCCGTACTTTGTCGGCTCCGGCATCCATCCATCGCTTTATCTATATTATAAATGTAAAATAGATAAAAAGAAAGATTTTTATTCTAAAAAACCCATATCTTTGTAATTCTTTATCAACTTCCCACATGGGAAATAGAGAGCTTGCTTGATCTGTTGAGAACGGCGGCTTAATGTAGAAAGCTCATCCCAATGAGCAATGTCATGACACCCAAGCAAAAAGATCCAGATGATCGTCGAGGCAAGAAACCCCAGACCAATCCGCGTTCCTTGGCAAACCTCACCCATGAGGGCAGGCCACTCGCGTATGACCAGCCGAAGAAAACTCGCGCTATTACTGTTACCGATGATGGCTGGAAAGGCTTTCAATCCCTTGCAGATGAAGCGCGGGGAACGGGTGCTAAGGGACTATCGGCCAGTGAGTTAGTCGAGTCTTTGGGGCGAGGAACGATCAATTTACGTCAACCCGTGAAGTACTTACTGAGTCCTGAAACGTTGGCAAAGCTGAATCTCACACCAGTCGAAGTTCTGGAAATGCCCTTGCTGGAATTACTGGCACGAATGGCTGACTTGGGCAAGTGAATGCAAACGGGCGGAACGAATAGCAAACTCTGCTGAGTTTATTTTTTCCAGGTAGAAGCGATCGGCTTTAGGTAAGGTCAGAGCTTGATGTCAGTGTGTGACGAATTATGTGCTGAAGCAATTCCTCGAACAGTGGATCACCAAGGTTCATAAGTCTCAGTGAGGGGCATTCATCGAAGCGATCGGGGTAAAAGGTGACAGTGTAGGTTTGCTGCTTGTACATGAGCTTCCAAGTCTTGGCGCTTTGTCGCTCAAAGACTACTCCAGCGGCTTTTGCCAGAGCTGAAGTGGTGAACAGATGTTCGATCGCTTCAGGGTGTGTGGGTGTAGGAGGAATGGGTGCTCTGATTGCTCTCAGATCAGCCTCTACATCCATAACGACCATTTCATCCAGGGCAGGACGAAGGGGTGGGGTATCTAAAGTGTGATCAAATTCGGAGAGCAGGACATCTTCTTCTTGCGGATCAGCGCTCATGACCGCACGTTCTAGGAAGGTAGGCACTGTTGCCAGGATAGGTTGCAGGTTTCCAACAACCGTTGCAAAGGCATTGATGCGATCGCGCAGTTTCAGTAGATCGCAAATCCTGATTGATCCACCCTAACCCCCCTTGAAAAAGGGGGGAACCGAACTAAAAACCTTGAAAGTCCCCCTTTGTAAGGGGGATTGAGGGGGATCAGTCACCAGCTTTTTGAATACGAATCGTCTATTTGCGATCTACTGAGTTTCTTGTACACCTTTGCTTCTAC
>JAAUQT010000060.1 GCA_012033495.1 Cyanobacteria bacterium RM1_2_2
GGCTGCTTGAGTCCGCGCCAGAATAAGGTCAGCAGCAGCGCAAAAAACACCTAAATTCCACAGCGACTCGTACAAAAGGTGGGATGGAAATAGTCGAACTGGGTATAACCAGCAGGCCGCTGAGCAGGCGGAATGTAGAGCTTCCAGGGTAAATCAGTTGGGCGACCAAACGCCTCAGAGTTGAAAAAATTACCCCAGCGACCAATTGCCTGCCCCAAAATTAGGGCTGGTGCTACCAGGTCGGCTAACTGCCAAAAAGCAATTTTGTTTAAGCGAGCAAAAATCAGCGCCGCCAACAACCCACCCAACATCGCCCCGTGGATCGCAATGCCGCCATGCCAAATCGCCAAAACTTCAGCCGGATTGTCAGCATACTTTTCCCACTCGAAGGCAACATAATACAGTCGAGCACAAGGAATCGCCGCTACCACCAGCCATAGGCTTAAATCACTGATCAGGTCTGGGTTGACCCCTCTTCGTTTGGCCAGATAGCTCGACAAGCTGACCCCAATCAACACCGCAGAGGCAATCAAGAAGCCATACCATCGGATGGGGAGAGGTCCGATTGTCGGGCCAGGTGAGGCAAATTCAGCAAGAAATGTGGATAGCAGCATTAGAGCTTCATAAGCGACAGACTACGATTGTAGCGGGTCTGTTTGCCTGCCAAACTGAAATGGACTGAAAGCAGAAAGCACAGGACGTATTTTGAGGCTGAAGGGATTGCCAGTTCACCCGTGACATGAGAAGCCTTGTAAACGTTGAAACGCTAAAGACTCAACTTGAGACATTGCTAAAGTACCCTATTACCCGCTAAACTTGAATCACTGTTCGGCTCAACCTAAATGGGTGGATCTGACAGGATAGCTACGGGATGTAGCGCAGCTTGGTAGCGCACCTCGTTCGGGACGAGGGGGTCGAAGGTTCAAATCCTTTCATCCCGATTTTATTGCTCATCTAAAACTTGTCGGGCGAGTTTAGCTCCGAATTTTGCACTGTTGTGGAAGACTCACCGCAAACGGCTAGGGAAATTTATACCTCTGAAACTACAAATATTGCCTTCTGTTTTAGGTAAATATTCTTCATATGTTTTTTAACCGTGTTTGGAGTGATGCAAAGCTCTGAAGCAATCTGCTTGTAAGTATAGTTAGCTCGGTGAAGTAACCAGGTTTCTCTTTCGCGAGCTGTCAGCCCATATTTTTGAGATTCTTCGATCGCAATATCTTTAATATATTGGTACTGATCGGAAATACTCAATAATAAATAGGGATGTTCGCTGCTCTCTAACTTCAGCCATTTAACTCGTACATTAAACACAATTGAACTATCGATACAAACTTTTGATTCAATCAACCAGTACTGGTTAGGGAATAAATGGCGACTTTCGATCAACGTTTGACAAAGATGCCAAATTTCTCCAGGAACCAAACTTGTCAGCGTGTTACCTTGATTAAGCTGACGCAAGATTCGACGGGCACAGTCATTGGCATAAATTAACTCTTTCTGTTCAGTGACGAGCAAAATTCCATCGATCAAATTTTCGATGACTTCTTCAGGTAAAACAGTCTGTTCACGGTTTCTTTGGAACAAGTATTTCTGCAACGGTGTTTGAATATCTCGTACCTGAGTGGCAACACCATTGTTGTTTATCCTGGAAATCAAAATGGTCATTAAATTACCTCCAGAACATGACTAAATGCAGCGGATAAATGATAAAGATGCTTTAACTTTAAAGGTGCTGATTGTGACCCAAACTACTCCCACCCCTCAGCAGCCCCCAGCTTTAGGCGATCTCAGGGCAAATTCGCCCAGAATCGAGGGATTTAGCGGTCAACACAGTACATCGGATACTGTTCAAACACCTTCTAAAACCTTTCATCCCCTCTATCCTTGCTGGAAAGCGAATACAAGTACGGATTTTTCTATAGCCTTCGCTTTCACTACCGGACGAACTGAGCTAATTCATCAAATGCTTTATTTTATACAGTTCTAAAAGAATGAATACTCATTAGAAAACCTCAAAAATCCCCTATTGCAAAGAATCTAAAAACGTAACGCTGATTTACCGATTCTCAACAAGCCTAACTCTTTTAAGCAGTTGGGTCTGGTTTAGTTTATATCTCTGATCAGATTTTATCGTCATCTTCATTCCTCCTTACAGGAGCAAGTTCTCCTCAAAATCCTCATGCACAGAACAACGTAAAGTAATTTGTTGATATAGGCAATAAGAAACGACAACCATAATTCCTCCACTATTTTAGGGAAAAAGAATTCATTCAGCGATTCCTGTTATAGAAGTTCAAATTCTCCCCAAAATGCCTGTTATTGAATCTGTCAAAGGCTACCAAGATGGATTGATTCAATCTTGAAGGAAATACTATATGTAGGAGAGAAATTTGAGAATATGCCCTACTGAACGCTGTAAGTAAGGCTTGATTGCGATTGTAGAGGTTTAATCGCGCATGGCATCATCCCTTCAATGAAAGCTCTTGTAAAACCATTTGTCAATGAGGCAAACATTCTCTTTTAGTATATTTTCAGCTTGGTATATCAACCAGGAAAAGATTACCCAGACAGGGTACTCCACAGCGTCTCATGGAGTTGCCATGATGAATTCAGATAACAAGCCAAGCGGAAATGGGCTGAAAGACAAAAGCTTAAAAGCTCATCCCGCAAAGGCCGAACACTAAGTTGAAAAATCTAGGTAACAAAAGGATACTGAATTATGTCTAATGCAATGCAAGCAATGGTGGCACGCACATCCCGTTCTCCACAACGTGTCATTGGTACTCCTGGACAACATGATGAGGTGGCTCTAACCGAAACTCGCTCCCAAACGATTGTTGGCCCTGTCACTTTCAGACTCTATGATCTGGACGTTAAAGGCTTAGGCAACAACCCGGCTGATCCAGCTAATTCTCAGTACATCGTTGCTGAAAATGAATACTTTGTTGCGAGTGTTGAAGTTGAGTTTAACCGCACACCTCTAACCGAATTGTTGATGTGTTTGGGAACTCGGATTAAAGTTGATTTTGGACTAGAAGGCTTCGGTATTCGAGCCGCAGAACTCAATCTAGATGCAACGAAGCTGACCCAAGCTAATGTATATACCTACCATCTGGAGACCACCCCAACTCGTCCTGCCGATCAGAATATGCCTTCTGGGCTCTATGAAATTGGCGCAGTTGCTACGGTTGGCCCCGTTGAAAACCCGTGTACTACAAAGATCTGGGGTCATGGATACATTGAAGAAGTCTTACTTCAAGTTTATCCGGCTGGTCAAGAGTAAGGGCTTTTCTCAATCCGGTATCATAACTGACCTGTGCGCAACGATCTCCTGGTAAAAACTAGGAGCCTAAGCTACCTGGTAGGACACTGCGCCTACCAGGTTCCTATTAAGAGGAATTAGGATAATGGGATCACCAATACACGCAGCTTCTTCAAACGGTAATAACGAGAACCGCAATGATTTAACCAATATTCGGGGAATTGGCGTGAGCCGAAAGCGGTGGCTTAATTCAGTAGGAATTCACACGATTGCAGACCTATCCCAGGCTTCAGTTGATGAAATTGAGTCTCAGTTAAAGAGTAACGGGCGATTGTTATCTCGCAGTGAGTTGGAAGAATGGATTGCTCAAGCTCAGGCTGTCGATACGCAAAATCAGCAGCCCGAAGCAGTTCACAACTCGTCTGAAACGTTGTCAGAGACAGAACTTGCAACCTCTTCTACAGACTGGAATCCGATTGCTGTTTTTAAAGTAGAATATCAAACTCGACAGACACCGGAAAAGCTAGAGCGGCGAACCCTCATCCATCATCTTGAAACTAACGCGAGCGAGAATTGGCAAGGCTTTGAGACGCAATTGATTCAACGGTGGATGCTTGATTCCATAGAAACAACGTTGCCTCAACTGAAGACGGAGAACCCTATTGTGCTGAATATTGCTCAGCTACAGGTGATTCAGCCGCATCAGACTGGACAACCCATGATTGCAGACCACACTCATCCCCTGTTTCCCAGTGCAATTCCAATCAATAAACCGTTTGCGCTGGAGGTGTCAATGCAGCTTACGGGATTGTCAGATCCGAACTTACAGAAACATATGCCTTGCAATGTTCAATGCACTGTTCACGATGTCTTAACGGGTGCAACCACTAGATTGGGAGAGGTAACTGTGAATGTTCCCCCAACGAATCACACCACTTACAAAGCCTGGTTGCCAGAGTTAACCCTGTCGCGGGCAGGCATTTACCGCTTAAAGGTACTTGCCACTTTACAGTCGCAAGCCGCTAACCTACCAGCAGTTTTAGGATATTTTAAAGTTCCGATGCTCCAAGTCGTTTGAGGATTGCAACCATGAGTAGCTTCGATTGGGAACGGTTCCTGAAACGGTGGAGTCAGGAAATCATGGAGTCGATCGGCAACGATCAGAACCATCTGCCACCAGAGGTCGTGGAGTCCGGTTGGTTCGGTTATCCAGGGGCAACAGAAGAACAAATTGCGCAGGCTGAAGCGCGTTTGGGCACAGCGTTACCTCCTTCCTACCGAGCATTTCTTCAAGTCACCAACGGTTGGCGACAGACGACCCCTTTCATCAATCGTTTATGGTCTACCGAGGAAATTGACTGGTTTAGCGTCAGACATCAAAATTGGCTAGATGTGCTGTTGGCAAAATCGGGATATCCTTCTCAAACTTCTGCTGACGCGATAACTCTTCCTTCGATTCCTGATGAAGAATATTTTGTTTATGGAGACGAACAGGATTGCAGCAAAATTCGAGCTGAATATTTACAAACCGCATTGGAAATTAGCCAACGGGGAGAAGCGGCAATTTATCTGCTCAATCCTCAGATTGTGACGGAGACAGGAGAATGGGAAGCCTGGTTTTTGGGAGATTGGCTCCCAGGGGCCGATCGGTATCGATCGTTTCAGGACATGATGCAGGCAGAGTATGAAAGCTTTCTGGAACTCAGAGAAACGCCAGCCCCGCCCGCATTGAGTGTTGTCACAGAGAAATCTGGCAACCCTCCTACCAACAACCCATTATCCGAATCGCCGGTGACAACTTCTTTAGGAACAGAAACTTCAACAGAAACTCCGTCAAAGAATGCATTAGAAATAAATTTTAAAGAAGATGATATTTACCCTATTTTGGCAACATCAGATGAATGGGAAAAAATTGCTTCATTTACAATAGAGGTTCAATCTAGACAAAGAGCAGAACATTCTGAGCAGCGCACTGTTATTCATCATCTAGAAGCAGGAATCGTTGCAATTTGCCCAAATCTAGATCCTAAAACTGTTCAACAGTGGATATCAGATCAACTCAAGGCAACAACGCCTCAGCCCCCAGAAGAATCGGCTGGATTAGAGATTACTGAACTACGAGTCATTCGCTCTCCACAAATTGAAACCGAATGGTAGTTGATCAGGCACATCCTCTTTTCCGGCTCCTATTGAGATCGATGAACCATTCGCGTTAGAAGTCTCAATGAATGTAGTCAGTTCAGCCGCTACGCAGTTTGCAGAACAACAACTGGTCTATCGTGCTCAATGCTTTGCCCATAACCTATCAACTCAAATAAAGTCTTGTTTGGGCGATGTTGTCACCAGTGTTCCGATCGCAGATCAGTCTGCTTACACGGCCCGTTTCCCTAAAATCACCCTACATCAACCAGGAATTTATCGTCTGACTGTGTGGGTGACTCTGCAAAATATGCCCGCATCGCCTGGATACTTTAAAGTTCCGATGCTTCAAGTGGTGTAAGTACTCACGCTTGATCAGCTTTACATTCTGGTACGGATTATCTAATTCTCTCTTTCTAAATGAATGAATAGATGGATGAAATCTGCCCACAAGCGATAAAAAAGCAAACAGAAATATAACCCTAAAAACTTAAAACCCCCACTCCTGACTGGACTTGGGGGGGTGATGAATCAGTTTTTGAAGCCGCTACAGCAACGCATTCAGGCTTTGTACGACCGGATCGTGTCGGCGACTTGAGATTTGCTGATAAGTTGCGACCAACTCATGAACTAATTCATCTTCTGTATGGCTAATATCCTGCATAGACTGGCACTGTTGAAACAGCGCTTGATATCGACTAGACTGAAAGAGAACTGCCGATAATTCTTTGAGCAGAGTGTCATCTACTGACTCAGACCACTCAAAAGAATGCTCGGAAGCCTGCAACAGATGCATTTTAGCCTTGCAGCGAATGACCGCCCGATGGGGACGCTTGTAATTAATCCGTTCCATACCTTTGTATACTGCACAACGATGCAATGCAGTATACATTTCTTAGCGTCTTAGATTCAACTTACACAAGACATATTCCAGAAACAGTTAGTTATGGAAGTGATTGTTACCCGTGGTGGCATCGATCACTTAGGACAGTTTCGACGATAAGGCGTGCAAGAAGCGTCATTCTGGCAAAACCTGTGAGCTTAAATCATCATCTGCCTGGCCACCGCTTGAATGGTTGCCAACGGCGCTTGATAAAAATATTGCTGCCGAAACTGCTCCTCCTGCACCGTCTGAAAGAAATGTTGACGGGCTGCGGTAAGGGTTGGATTATTCAGTTCTGGATCGCTAATTGCCTCAGCCGAGCCTATCCACCGAATTTGTAAGCGATGCTCAGCCATATCGATGGCAAATCCCATTTTCTCTAGCGTTTGACACCCCACCTGAAACGACTGACTGCTCAAACCTAGCTCTTGCTGCAACGAATAACGCTCAACCCAGGCTCCTGTTTTGCTCAGAGATTGGGCCATGCTGACGAACTGCTCCCACAGGACTCTGGGCGAATCGAGGGAAGGCGCACCATAAGCTAGCGCTAGTTTTTGTTGCGTTTGTTGAGCCTGCCGCAGCCAAACTTCCAACTCGTCCCAACTGGCCGGACAGTTTGTGAGTTGCAAAACGGTTTCGTTCGAGGCAGGCGGCTGTTGAGAGGGCCCGCGCCAGTCTAGCAGCCAGTCCAGTGAAGCAGCAGCATTTGCCACCGGGGAACTGGCTCGCACTGCCACCAAGCGGACTTCATAACGTTTTTTTCGCCGCGCGTCTTCATAGCTGTTGAAATCTAGCTCCACAATGGCATCACAGCGTCCCAGCGGCAGTTCGTCTTTGTAGTGCCCCCACCAAATGCCTGGAAACCCATCAGGGCAAGAATCATCGCAGATTTCAAACTCAGTTTTGATGTACGCCAGCTTTCTGCCTGTCAAATCCTGAATTTTGCGATGCCACGGCTTGCTAAACCAACAGTCTCGAATCAGCAGTTTGGGGACAGGGTTGCCCATGCCGTAGGGTTCCAACAGCCTCAACTCTTGAAACAAATGTTTGCCTAAGTCGGCAACGGGCACTGCTAAATCTGCCTGAAGCGTCGGAGGGGTAATTTCGCCGTATTTAACTCGCACGGCTTGGTTAATGGACTGGGTAAAGGCCGGAAGATTTTCGACGGGCAAGGATAAACCAACCGCAAAGGGATGCCCACCGAATCCTTGGAGCCAATGAGCCTGCTGTTGGAGTAAGTCATATAAGTCAATTTGGCTGACCGAACGGGCCGAGCCTCGCGCGAGGAGCGGGTGAGCATCAGATAAGGCGGCTGATTCTAGGGTTAATAGAATCGTTGGACGACCATATTCTTGAGCAACTTGCCCAGCCACCAGCCCCAAAATGCCAACCGACCATTGCGGATCTGCCAAAACAATCACAGGGGTGGTAGAAAGATCAAGCTGGGCTAATTTCTGCTTTGCCTGCTGCAACACGTCTCGCTGTAAAGCTTTGCGACGAGAATTAGCCAACTCGGTTTCTAGCGCTAGCTGATGGCAACGATCTCGATCTGAGCTAGTTAGCAACTCAACGCAAAACCGCGCATCGCCTTGAATCCGGCTAATCGCGTTGATGCGTGGCCCGATCCCAAACGAAATATCAGTCGGACGATCACCACTGCGCCGACACAGTTCGAGCAGTTTGGCAATGCCGGGGCGAGGCGGGTTAATCGGATCTTGGTTTTTCTGAAGGGCGATGATTCCTTGCTGTGCTAAGTAGCGGCAGTCGCCAGTTAACTGAACCAGATCGGCAATTAGCCCAATCGCCACCAGATCCAGCAAATCTGACAGGGGGCGTTGCGGCACTTCTGGCAGGGTTTCATACAACGCTTCCACCAGTTTGTAAGCCACTGCTACGCCCGACAGGTGAACCAACGGATGCTCGGAAGGCAGTTTGCGCGGATTGATCAGGGCCACCACGGGCGGGCGATCGGGAAGTAAGAGGTGATGATCGGTAATGATTAGGTCAACGCCCAACGACCGAGCAAGCTGAATTTCTGGCAAATTGCTGCTGCCCGTATCACAGGTGACAATTAGGGAATAGCCTTGCTGGGCAAGCTGTTGAATCCCTGCTGAAGATAGCCCGTGCGACTCGCTGAGCCGATTGGGAATGAAGTAGTTCAGCCGCTCGTGTTGGGGAAAGAATGCTCCTAAGCCATCCCAGAGCACTGCGGTTGCCGTGACGCCATCGGCATCAAAATCCCCCCAAATTGCTACTTTTTCAGCAGTTTGATAGGCGGTTCTGAGTCGTTCAACGGCCCACTCCATCTCCTGCCCAAACGCAAAGGGGCTAGTAGGCTGATAGTGCTGTGGATCAACAAATCCAACGAGCTGTTCTTGCCTTTGAATGCCTCGCTGCCACAGCAGTTGAGCGGCATACTGTCCATCTGACTCCGGCAAATATTGACTCACCCACTGCCCAAAATCTGCGGGGAGAGTTGCGGCTGGCTGAATTTGCCATTCAGGAGTTTCAGGCATGGTTAAGTCAGAACTGATTGGCTGGAGCGAGTTTGCCTTTCAAAGTGTGACACAGATTCTGGGTGATTCGCGTCGCGTCAGAACTGCCCTCGATCCCGGATGGGGTAGATACCTTGGAAGATAGGCTACCTTCAGCGACTTTGCGTGACATTACTGCCCAAAATCTAGCCCTTTACAAAGATTTGACGAAGAAATCCTGGCAGCTTGATAAAAAACTGCGAGCATAAGGGCTTTTTCACGGTTTTCATAAAAACTTATGATACGTTGAATGGAGAGTTTGACCTGAAATGGCTACACCCGAAACCTCGCTAAATCATGCCTATATGACCAAAATGCGAGGGTTTGCCCGTTTCAAATTTCAAAGATGTTCCCTGGATCAACGACTTGCTAGGAAATAGGCATATTTCAGTAAATTGACGGAATTGACAATGTTTGATTTCTTAAACGCTTGCCGCAAGCCATCAGAATTTTTACGAAGGCTTCCGGATTGAAAGTTTTCAGCATTGAAAGTTTGCAGCATAGAACAAAAAAGCAAAGTCAATCGAAACTTTCATCTGTCAAGATTGTCATTTACTCTATACAACTTCCAACGTCTTTTAGATCTGCTAGCTAATACTTTAACGATGAGCGCAATAGTGAACCAAGCTCAATTTGTTCAGAATTCTGCTCAGAATCAGGATTGGGCTGCCGCTGCTCCAACCCAGCGTTTTCTTGATGTCCCCCCTCTCAGGCTGCCTGCTTTTTCACTCTTGACCGGAGCAGCAACCCTGCTGGCAACGCTGATATGGGCTTTGCCCAGCCAAGCGGAACCCTCACCTGCTGAGCGTCCCGCAGTTCCACTGAGCACTATTGCCTCAGATGTTGCCCCAGATATTGCCCCAGATATTGCCCCAGAGCATTCTTCAGCCGATGCGATCCACTCACCCGATCGCTCAAGCCAGCCAGTAGCTCAGCAAGGGCCAACCATACCGTTGGATACAGTGCCGACACGACCTCAAAATCAGCCTACTCGCGGCGTGATTTTAACTCCCTCCACTCCTAACCGGACGATCATTCCTCCTCCGACTACGGCTTTTCCCTATGAAGAGTCTTATACTTTAGGGCCCAGCGATCAAATCGAACTTAATATTTTTGATGTCCCTGAACTGAGTGGAGTGGCAGGGCGATATATTGTGCAGCTAGACGGCACGATCAACCTGAATTGGGCAGGCGTTGTCAGAGTGCAGGGATTGACCTTGCGCCAGGCAGAGCAAGTGATTACGCAAGCCTACGCGCCTTTTGTTCGCAATCCTATCATTACGTTGAATCTAGTGAGCACCCGCTCGTTGAGAATTAGCGTTGCTGGAGAAGTCAGGCGTCCGGGTGTTTATGTCATTAGTCCCGAAGGCGCAACCGACAACCGTATCTTAATCGAAGGAACGGGCGCAGATGGTGGAGTCGCCAACCAATGGCCCACAGTGACAAAGGCTCTGCAAGCGGCGGGTGGTATTACCCAATTTGCTGATTTGCGCCGGATTCAGGTGCGGCGGCCGCTCACCGATGGTTCTCTCGAAATCGTCGATGTCAACCTGTGGGAACTGCTGCGAACGGGCGAACTGAATCAAGATGTCCGTTTACGCGATCGAGATACTTTGGTGATTCCAACCGCAACTACCCTCAACGACAGTGAAGCGCTGGTGCTGGGTGCAGCCAATTTTTCTCCAGAGGCAATTCGAGTCAACGTG
Source organism: Cyanobacteria bacterium RM1_2_2 (assembly GCA_012033495.1). Lineage (GTDB taxonomy): Bacteria > Cyanobacteriota > Cyanobacteriia > Elainellales > Elainellaceae > Elainella. Next base: position 10,528 of record JAAUQT010000060.1, read on the forward strand.
ATTGGAGAAGTGTCAAATCCTGGCATTCTGGAAATTCCACCCAACACGCCCTTGAATCAAGCCCTGTTTACGGCAGGTGGTTTTTCGCGCCCCAGAGCACGAACCAGTAGAGTGGAGCTAGTGCGGCTGAATCCAAACGGCACGGCAGTGCGTCGAACGGTTGAGGTAGATCTGGCGGCGGGCATTAATGATGCAACGAATCCAGCTTTACGCGACTATGACACGATTATCATCAGCCGAAATGGAACAACGACAGTCGGTGATCGCGTAGAAACATTCCTTAGACCCGTTGATGCGATTCTCGGTACAGTTGGTTCCTTCCTCGGTATTTTTGATACGTTCGGCGTCTTTGATGACGGCGATGACGATGATGATGACGATGATGATGACGACAACTTCAACAATTCGGTCAATGACCCAGTCAATCAGCCCGTCAATACTCCGGTTAACACGAACCGTCGCCGCTAACCCTCTGCTTTGATTTTAGGAGTCCCTCAATATTGGGCAAAATTGAGCAAACTCATTCAGTGAACAGCAATCACAAATTGGAGGCAATCATACCGAGCACTTCTGTAGCGCTATGAAATAAAGTTCAGAACAGTTTAGGACGATCGGGCGTGAAGGCTGTATCCCTAGCCAAAGGTTCCACTGCTGCACCCCGTCTAGACCGAGACACCTAGGGCGATATCATAGCAATAGAGAAATCATCGAAATACCTGCCTTCAACTCCTAAATTCATTCACTTTGCTCTTTTGGAACAACTCTCGTTTTGAACCGCATCACTTGATGCCACAGCCGTTATCCATCTACTCCCTGAACACGTCAGTTAAGGTACACAGAGGTCAATATGGAGATTGAACAGACCACTCAAGCCCCAGTACCCATGATGCGGGCAAGACCGAGCGGGCAGTTAGCATCAACTGACCTGGATGAGATGGACAGCCCTTCCGCTAACCAAGGGCTAAATTTGCGATCGTTGGGTAGAACAATTCAGCGGCAAGCGCTACTCATCGCAGGGATTGCAACGGTTGTGGCAGTCGCAGCCTTTTACCAGGCGATGAAAATCCGACCGACCTATCAAGGCGATTTTCAACTGTTGGTAGAGCCAGTCACAAATGCTGAACGTGCTACTGATCCTCTCACCGTAACGCGCTCTAGCGGTGATGCTATCCCTTCAGATGATGTTTTCTCGCTAGACTATTCCACCCAAATTGAAATCTTGCAAAGTCCGGAAATGCTGGATTCAATTGTGCAGGAGGTGCAAACCCAATATCCAGAATTCACCTATGAGCAGCTACGGGGTGGGCTAAGCGTAGCCCGTTTGATTCCAGAAGGTTCTACTGAAACTCGCATCATTAAAGCAACTTATCAACACCCGGATGCGGCCCTCGTGCAAACGGTGCTCAAAGTCACTGCCGATCGCTACCTTCGCTATAGTTTGGAAGAACGCAAAACTCGATTTGGCGAAGGGATTAAGTTTATTGACGACCAGTTGCCCGAAGCTCAGCAGCGCGTAGAAGGGATTCAAGATGAAATCCAGCGGTTGCAGCAGCGGTATGACCTGATCGATCCAGATGCTCAGGGTGGGCAATTGTCTGATGGCATCAATGAAATCGCCAGGCTACAGCTACAAACAGAGCGAGAGTTGCAGGAACAACGCATTCTTTACGACAACTTGAGCCGCCAACTGGCTTTGTCGCCGCAGGAAGCCATCGCCGCCTCAGCGCTCAGTGAAGACCCAACCTATCAATCGCTGCAAGCCCAATTAACAGAACTCGACGGGCTAATTGCCAAAGAAGCGGTGCGGTTTAACGATTCGAGTCCGGTGCTAGTGTCTCTGCAAGAGCGCCGCGACAACATTGAAAATTTACTGAGTCAGCAAGCTGAAAAAGTGATTGGGCAAAGCTTGCCGGGCGGTTCGACTAGACCGCAAGTTTCAGCCTTCCAAAACTCTGTCCGCATCGACCTCATCGGGCGGCTGGTGGAAGCAGGGAATATGATCCAAATGCTGGAAGTGCGGAAACGCCAGTTTGCTCAAGACAGACGCGGTTTTGAACAGCGAATTCAGCAGTTTCCGGCTGTGGCTCGTCAATATGCTGACCTGATCCGCGAACAGGAAATTGCCACTCAAACGCTGAACCGCTTGCAGACTCAGCGCGAAACCCTAAGGGTGGAAGCTGCCCAAACTGAAGTGCCGTGGGAACTGATTTCTGAACCGATTATTCCACGAGATGCAGAAGGCAATCCCATTCCTCAGCCGACCAAAGCTTCTCGAATGGTGATCGTTGGAGTCGGCTTGGGGCTGATATTGGGCACGCTGTTGGCCCTGCTCCTAGAACGCTATCGCAATGTTTTCTACACCGTAGAAGATATGCAGGAAGCGATTAGGCTGCCGCTGGCTGGAGTGATTCCTTTTTCGAGAGGAGCCAAGCAATCGTTAGAATTCCCTTCGACGTTCAGTGCGTCGGGCGAAATTGAAGACAGCCGCCTAGAAACTGCTTCGTTTAGGGAGGCGTTTAGTGACCTCTACGCCAACATTCGCCTGGCTGAACCTCCCATTCATTCGCTGTTGGTCTGTTCGGCTGAACCCGGCGACGGCAAAACCACAGTTGCTCTTTATCTAGCCCAAACTGCTGCTGGCACAGGTCAGCGCGTTCTATTAGTGGACACCAATCTCCGCTTGCCCCAAATTCATACGCGGCTAGACTTACGCAATGCAAAAGGGTTAAGTGATTTACTTTCGAGCAACCTCAACCCCGAAGAATTGATTCAGCGCTCGCCGCTCGCCGATAACCTGTTTGTTTTGCCTGCCGGCTCATCAATGCCAGGTTCTGCCAGACTGTTAGGATCTGATCAAATGAAACAGTTGATGGAGAAGTTTGAATCGCTGTTTGATCTGATTATTTACGATACGCCGCACTTGTTTGGTCTGACGGATGCGAGTTTCCTGACGGCGCAAGTTGACGAGGTTCTGATGGTGGTGGCAGCAAGTAAGACAAACCGCACGGCAGTTGAGCGAGTGTTGAATAAGCTCACCAGCCTCCGCATTGCCAACATCAGCATCATTGCCAATTACCTGCGAGAGCATAACAGCCCCAGCGGTACAGCCTACAATCGCTATAACCAAAGCCTAGGGCAGGCAAGACGAGATGGATCGGTTCTATAATCGGGGTTCCATGATCGGGGTTCTGTGGACTGTCTCCATAGGCTATGAATCATCGTTCTGCCTATTCAGGCAGGCACAGCGTCAGGACTGTAATTTCCGGTGGGCAGAACAGCCTACCGGGAAGGTAGGTTCCTAAGCCTCGATTCACATAAAGCTGGTTGTGCCCTACTTGATGCAGCCCTTGCGCCCATTCCCAGTGCTGTACTACTCTGTAGCAATCTTCTCTCATGTAAGGAATCCAGGGACGCAAAGATTTGGGCACATAGCGACGAAACATTTGATAAAAGGTGGGCACGGGCCCTAAACCTGGAATCGCAACCTGTCCGCCGTGAGTATGCCCCGATAGCTGCAAGTCTACTCGCCACTGCTGCAAAGGAGCGGCTGTATCGGGGTTGTGGGATAAAACGATTCGGGGGGTTTGGGCATCTAGCTGATCCATTACTAAGGCGGGATCAAAGTCTTGTGACCAAAAATCTGCCAGTCCAATAATTGGCAAAGCCTCTCCAAACGGATAAGCGATCTGGTTCCACAGCACTTCGATGCCTGCCGCAACAAAAGCGTCGGTCACTTGAGCGCGAGAACCGACAGGATAAATATCGTGATTGCCTAGAACCGCGTAAGTCCCAAGGCGGCTTTTCAAGTGCTGCAATCGCTGGGACAGTGGTCGAATTGGCGTTGGATCGTCAGTCACATAATCTCCGGTCAGTACCACCAGATCAGGCTGAACCGAGTTGCTGACCTCGATTGCTTCTGTCAACATTTGCTCAGACAACCGCAATCCATCAAAATGCAGGTCGGACAGTTGAACGAGTTTGGTTCCCTGCAAAGAGGCAGGCAAATTGGGAATCGCAATCGTGACTTGCTCTACACTCAATTCGCCTGACAGTAGCTTGTGCATGATTTGAGTTTTTCCTGGAGAACTTCCCCAGCCTACCAAAAGGAAACTCTTGCATCGAGTGTTACGGTTACACCAACCTGGGGCAGTTTAGTAAAGGAGCCATTCTTCTTGATGGTTCCTTTAAATTGGGTGAAATCGAGAGCACATCCCAGTGGCAATATCAGGATCTCAGTTTCTTCATGTTGTAGTAAGTAGAAACGCTTGATTCAAGTGGTTGAATTTGAAGTTGAATCTAGACCCTCTTTGCCTAAACCTGACCTCACAGGCTAGTGAAGCCATCCTTCAAAGCATGAGGAGGATTTGAAGAATAGCTAAATAAATTGTAACAATTTGCCGATCACTAGGGAATTGAGGCAAAGTATGTCTTAGGGTTGGCCTGTTGACCATATTAGAACTGTTTAAGGAATCGGCTTAAATGACCGCAGTATTGCAGATCGGGAACCGCTCTATCACGGCTGAAGAAGTCTTACCTTTAATGGCAGGCTACCAGATGCTGCCTCAATTCCTCCAGGAAATCTTGATTGATGAGGCTATTTCGTCGATCGAGTGTACGCCAGAAGAGGCAGCGGCAGCCTACCAGCAGTTTGATAGCCAAAATCAGCTTACTTCCGATGAAGCCCGCCAAGCTTGGTTGCAGCGCTACGGCATGACCAAGACTCAACTGGCTGCGTTGGCGACCCGCGAGTCAAGAATTGAGAAATATAAACAGATTACCTGGGGCCCTAAGCTAGAGTCCTATTTCTTAAGTCGTAAAGATAAATTAGATAAAGTTATCTATTCGTTGATCCGTACACAGGATATTGGCATCGCCCAAGAGCTTTACTTCCGCATTTTGGAAGGCGAACAATCCTTTGCCGAACTAGCACGAGTCTATTCGCAAGGTCCGGAAGCTCAAACCGATGGTTTAATTGGCCCTGTAGAATTGAGTGTGCCGCATCCTACCTTGGCTCAAATTTTGATGCTTAGCCAACCCGGACAACTCAGCCCGCCAACGCGCGTAGGAGAGTGGTTAGTCTTGGTGCGGTTAGAGAAATTTATTCCGGCTCAACTTGATGACGCCATGCGTCGCCGTTTGCTCAATGAGTGCTTTAATAACTGGCTACAAGAGCAACTCAACCAGCTTGGCTCCTTTACCCCCACCCTCTCTGAGGAAAAGCCTGCTGTTCCTAATCCTTCTGCTGTTACCCCTGCTGCCCCATGACATACACTAAATCTACCGTTCAAGAGTTTTTAGCAACGGTTGAGCCATTCAATCAGCTTTCACCCGACGCATCGGCCCGCGTGACTGAGCAGTTTCAACTCCTGCGCTATCGAATTGGGCAAGCGGTACTCGTCCGCGATCGGCTGCCAAACCAAGTTTCGATTCTCTATCAAGGGCAAATTCGCCTGTTAGGGTATGATCCCCGCACTCAGAAACCCGTGACGCTGGAACTGATGCAGCCTGGCGCAATTATTGGCTGGGTAGGGCTAGTGCGCGGCATTCCTTGCGAAACGGCAATTGCCTCCCGCGAAAGTATTTGCCTCACCATTTCTGCCTCAGAGTTTCTGGCAATCCTAGAGCGCGAGCCGAAATTGGTCGAATACTTCCAAAACCGCTGCTCCTTGATTGAAATCTACGATTTGCTAGGGGCTGAACTCCATCGCCAAGCAGACGGTAGCGCCGACCTGAAAGCTCTCGCCCTCCAAGCCGAATCGCAGGCGGTGGTTTGCAACATGCCACCCGGACGAACCCCCACTAACCAGCTAGAACCCGATCGAATTTGGTTAGTCAGCGGCGGCGGCACGATCAGCAACTTTGCGTGGCAGTCGGCTCAACGTCAACAGCCGCTCCAGTATGGGCACTGGTTATCTAGAAGTCAGCGGCGATCGGGCGGCGCGGGTAATTGGCTTTCCAGAGGCGATCCGCGACAACATTCCCACTGACGCAACGTTAGTCGAGAATGGCGCGGCTTTAACCCAGCCGGATCTGGACATTCCCTATGCCCCGGATCGCCCGGTTGAAGGAGATGCCAGCCTCTCAATGCCCGTCCAGCAGGCTCCTCACAAATATCCGTTTGTGCGCGGCAAAGGCGAACTGGATGTGGCGATGGCTTGTTTGCAGATGCTGTCGCAGCACTTTAATATGCCATTCCGCCGGGATGTGGTGAAGCGCGTTCTGGTGAACCAAATGGAACGCAGCGGCGGGATTTCTCTCGAACTCTGTGGCGCCGTTGCCGAGATGATGGGGCTGCACGCGCAGTTGGTTGGGGTTCCGGCTAGCGCAGTCGGGCGACTGACGGCTCCAGCGCTAGTCCAGTGGCAGGACAGTTTGGTACTGCTCTATAGCATCAGTGAAAAAGAGCTTGTCATAGCCGTTCCTGAAGTGGGCATCGTCCGCCGCAAACCCGCTGATTTCGTGGAAACCTGGGGACAGCAAGGCGAAGTGCTGTTGCTGAAACCAACCAAGCAAACGCCCCAAAAACGATTTGGTCTGTCCTGGTTTTTACCTGCGATCCGGCAACATCGCCGCGTTTTGATTGAGGTGTTCATCGCCTCTTTCTTTGTGCAGCTATTTGCCCTGGCAAACCCACTGATGATTCAGGTGATCATCGACAAGGTGATTATTCAGAAAAGTGTAGATACGCTGCATGTGTTGGGGATTTTGCTGCTGGTGCTAGCCGTCTTTGAGGCAGTGTTAGGCAGTCTGCGAACGTACCTGTTTGTAGACACCACCAACCGGATCGATATGTCCCTCGGCTCTGAAATCATTGATCACCTGCTGCGATTACCGCTGCGCTACTATGAAAAGCGCCCGGTCGGTGAACTGGCTACCCGAATCAACGAACTCGAAAATATTCGCCAATTTTTGACTGGCACCGCGCTGACGGTGGTGCTCGATGCGGTTTTCTCCGTCATCTACATTGTCGTAATGTTCATTTATAGCTGGGTGCTGACGCTGGTTTCGTTGGCAACCATTCCGTTATTTATTTTGCTGGCGGTGGTGGCTTCGCCGCTGATTCGCAACCAGCTACGGGTGAAGGCAGAACGCAACGCCGAAACGCAATCCTACTTAGTAGAAGTGGTTTCCGGTATCCAGACGGTGAAAGCGCAAAACATGGAACTCCGGGCCCGCTGGCAGTGGCAGCAACGCTATGCCCGCTATGTGAGTGCTGGGTTCAAAACCGTGCTGACTTCTACCACCGCCGGATCAGCCAGCGGCTTCTTGAACCAGCTTTCTGGGCTGCTGGTGCTGTGGGTTGGTGCGTATTTGGTGTTGCAGGGCGACCTCTCTTTGGGTCAGTTAATTGCCTTCCGCATCATTGCCGGATATGTCACCAGCCCGCTGCTACGGTTGGCGCAACTCTGGCAAAACTTCCAGGAAGTGGGGCTATCGTTGGAGCGGTTGAGTGACATTGTGGATTCGGCTCCCGAAGCAGACGAGGTCGATCGGCAAAACATCCCGATGCCGCAAATCGACGGGCAGGTGAAATTCGACGATGTTTCTTTCCGCTTCGGCACGACTGGCTCCTACCAACTCAATAATGTGAGCCTAGAGTTCCCGGCTGGATCGTTTGTCGGCATCGTCGGACTCAGCGGTTCCGGTAAAAGTACGATGATGAAACTGCTGCCGCGTTTGTATGAGTTGGAATCGGGACGGATTTTGATCGACGGATACGACATTGCTAAAGTGGAACTCTATTCCCTCCGGCAGCAAGTTGGCATCGTCCCGCAAGATCCACTGCTGTTCGACGGCACAGTTCAAGAAAACATTGCCACGACTTGCCCGAACGCGTCGGCTGAAGAAATTATCCGGGCGGCTCAGGTGGCAGCAGCCCACGACTTTATTATGGGGCTGCCCAACGGCTACAACACGCGAGTCGGCGAGCGGGGCGCATCTCTTTCGGGAGGTCAGCGGCAGCGAGTCGCCATTGCCCGCACCGTGCTGCAAAACCCGAACTTGCTGATTCTGGATGAAGCCACGAGCGCTTTGGACTACGATTCTGAGCGTCGCGTTTGTCTCAACCTAGCTGATGAGTTTCACAATCGCACCGTGTTCTTCATCACGCACCGCCTGACCACTATCCGCAATGCCGACATTATTGTGCTGATGGACAAAGGCTCACCCGTCGAAATTGGCACTCACGAAGAACTCATGGCACTGCGAGGACGCTACTTCTGTCTCTATCAACAGCAAGAAGCTGAGCTATAGTCCTTCATGCCCGACCGCTTCCAGTCAGCGCTCAAAATGACTCGAAAATAATCTGCCCTAACTTGTCAACCTATCGCTTTACTTACCCCACTCGCCTAAAGAGGTTTAGCCATGAACGGACAAAACGGAACTCAGAACGATGACTCCCCCCAACGCGCTGCTAATGGCCATCAGCCTGGAAAGCTGGCTTTAGGTCGAAAATCTGAACTTGCACCCAGATCGAACGTCGATAGCAAAATGGTGCGAACGGAAGCCTTTGACCAGCCGATTATTTTACAGCAGCCCAGTGTTTGGTCGCGTGCTATTGCTCTGGGCATTGCTGGCGTAACTGCGTTTACAGTGCTCTGGGCTTCAATCGCCAAAATTGAAGAAGCCGTGCCTGCTACTGGACAGTTGCAGCCTCAAAGCCAAGTGCAGCCCGTTCAGGCCCCGGTGGGTGGCGTGGTGGAAGAAATTTATGTCAAAGATGGGCAAACGGTCACGCAGGGCGATTTGCTAGTGCGGCTTGACCCCACAGCAGCAGCAGCAGAACAAAAGTCATTAGAGCAAGTGCGCGATTCTTTGCAGCGGCAAAATCAGTTTTATCGGGCCCAGTTGGCTGGTTCAAATGCTCCGTCTACTACAGACGCACAGCAGCTAAACTTACCGCCAGAAATCCTTTCTTTGACGGTTAACCGAGCCGCATTGATCGCAGAAAACGCGCTTTACCAGGCCCAGTTGAGCGGTTCAGCAGAAGGCAGCAACCTGACTTCAGAACAGCGGATTCGTGTACAGGCAGGCTTAATGGAATCGCAATCGCGAACGGCGGCAGCTCAGCTAGAAGTCTCTCAGTTGCAGCAACAGTTGAGCCAAACCCAGGCTCAGTTAGCCTCTGCAAAACAAAGCCTAGAAATTGACGAAAAAATTTATGGCGACCTAGTGCCATTGCTGGAAGAAGGTGGCATTCAGCGTGTGCAGGTAGTACGGCAAGAGCAGCAGGTCATTCAATCGCGAGGAGAAGTGGATCGGCTGGCTCAAGAAGAACAACGCTTGCGGTATGCCATCTCTCAAGCTCAGCAGCAGCTATCCAACACGATGGCGTTGTCGAGCACAGACCTATTGTCAAAAATTTCTGAGAACAATAAGCAGATTGCCACGATTGATAGTGAGTTGAACAAACAAATTCTCGCTAATGAGAACCAGCTTTCAGATACAGAGAGTCGATTAAGCCAAGCTCAACTGACGCTGAAGTATCAGGAGTTGCGGGCTCCGATTGATGGCGTTGTGTTTGATCTGCAAGCCAAAGGGCGGGGCTTTGTGGCAAACACAACAGAGCCGATCTTGAAGATCGTACCTGGCAATGGGTTGATGGCAGAAGTTTACATCACGAACCAGGATATTGGGTTTGTGGATGAAGGAATGCTGGTCGATGTGCGGGTGGATTCATTTCCGTTCAGTGAGTTCGGCGATATTAAAGGGACGTTAGCCACTCTAGGCTCAGATGCGTTACCGCCCGATCAGGTTTATCCTTACTACCGGTTTCCAGCCAGAATTGAATTGAGCAATCAGACAATTTCAGTACAAGGTAAGGAAATTCCGCTGCAATCGGGGATGTCGGTTAGCGCCAACATCATTACCCGCAAACGCAGTGTCCTCAGCATCTTCATCGATCAGTTCTCACGCAAAGCGGACAGCCTCAAAATGTGCGCTGACCTGCGCTCAGCCAATTTGCGATTTCAAAGTTGCAGCCTGCGGCTTTTCCCACAGGCTGTTTTGCTGTTGATGCTGGAGATTGAATCTGTGCCGCCTTGCTAATTCACGACCAGTCAAGCGTTATTGCTAGAGGCTGTGATCTATCCAGCTAGACCCTAACCCTGGCAAGGCGATAGTCAGCCTGTTTTTGGAGGCAGGCGCGATCAAGCTGATACGGCAAGCGTCTAACCATGAATGGATGACGTGCCCTAGTTAAGCTCGGCATACGTTACGGTTAGCTGACAGAATTCGAGTTTACATAACTTATTATGTTCTCAACCATTACTTAAAAGCTTGATCTGTAACGCAATTTTTTATGTGAGCAACAAATGTCAAAAGCGAGCAATTGCCGAGGCAGGCGTGATCCCCGTGCATGTATCAAAACGTAAACTTAATTTGATATTAACCTAACTCGAATTTTGTAACAGAATGCCACATTGGGCTTAACGAAATGACGCAACTCGATCAATTGCTTAATTCCTTTCTTCGTCTATCCCAGCGTAGCATGGCCATTAGCTTGCTCTTGAGGGGCAAGTTTCTCATGCAGTTTCTAAAATTTGTCTGAGATTTTGCGATTCTTGCAGTCGAAGGCGTTATCTCATAGAGTAGCAGGGTGGATACTCATAAGTTTTTTTCGATAGCTGTTCCTCTCACTGCACCGAGTAAAAGAGTCAGTGCTTTTTTGCACTGAATGACCAAACTCAGCCCATCAAAAGCGATGAGAAACCCGGCAGTAGCCGTTCAACACATCGAACCGTATCACAACTGCTCAACCAGTAAAAGGAGAAATCATGAAAATAGGGGTCGCAAGAGAAATTGAAGTCGGTGAACGCCGCGTTGCGCTCATTCCTGATACCGTGAGTCGCTTAGTCAAGCAAGGCTTCGAGGTGTGGGTAGAAGCCGGAGCCGGAGAAGCAGCTTTCTTTTCAGATGATGTTTATGAAGCTGCTGGAGCAACTGTAGTTGCAGACACCGCCAAACTCTGGCACGAGGTTGACATTTTACTCAAGGTGAAACCGCCTCAACAGCGCGAAGATGGGCAGCATGAAGTCAACCTCCTGCGGAGCGGCGGCGTTTTGATCGGATTTCTCGATCCGTTAGGCAACCCAACGCTGGTGCAACAGCTTGCCGAGCGCAACGTTACGGCTTTTAGCATGGAAATGATTCCTCGCATTAGTCGCGCCCAAAGCATGGATGCGCTGTCCTCGCAGGCAGGAGTCGCCGGATACAAAGCGGTTTTGCTGGCGGCAGCGGCTTCTCCCAAGTTCTTCCCCATGCTGACCACCGCCGCAGGCACGATTGCCCCTGCCAAAGTGTTTGTGATTGGCGCAGGTGTGGCGGGTTTACAGGCTATTGCCACGGCTCGCCGTTTGGGGGCAGTGGTGGAAGCGTTCGACATTCGCCCTGCCGTGAAGGAAGAAGTCCAGAGTTTGGGGGCGAAGTTTGTTGAGGTGAAGCTAGAAGAGGAAACCGTTGCCGCAGGGGGATATGCCCGCGAGGTTTCAGAAACTTCTAAGCAGCGCACTCAAGCAGCGATTGCCGAGCATGTCAAACTCTCGGATGTGGTGATCACCACTGCGCAAGTTCCCGGCAGACGTGCTCCAATTCTGGTGACGAATGACATGATCGCCGCCATGAAGCCCGGATCGGTGATTGTCGATTTGGCAGCCGAGCAGGGGGGCAACTGTGAAGGCACAGAACCCGGCAAGGACATCAACCGTAATGGTGTCACGCAAATCGGCCCGATCAATCTGCCTTCAGTGATGCCGATTCATGCGAGCCAAATGTATGCCAAAAACCTGCTGACAGTCGTGCAGCACTTGGTCAAAGATGGCAATTTGCAGCTTGACTTTGCCGACGAAATTACGCGCAGTGCTTGTGTTAGCCATGATCGAGAGATTAAAAATGCTCGCGTTCAAGATCTGCTCGTACAGGCGGTTTCGGTTAATTGAATTTGCCTCTAGGTTGGCTTAAAAAAGGCTAATCTTAAAAGCCGCGATTCATCCACCCAATCAGGAGTACCCTCCCATGACCGAAGGACTAATCGCCGGGATTGTCGTCTTTACACTAGCGACGTTCATCGGCTTTGAAATTATCAACAAAATTCCCCCCACTTTGCATACCCCGTTGATGTCTGGCTCGAACGCGATTTCGGGGATTTCGCTCGTCGGAGCGCTGCTGGTTTCCGGTGAGCGAAACTGGCATCTATCCGTCATTCTCGGATTGATCGCCGTCATTCTCTCGACCATTAACGTCGTTGGTGGCTTCCTCGTTACCGATCGCATGTTGCAAATGTTTAAGAAAAAAGAGGCAAAAGCATGACCGAATTTTTACCTTCTGCTATTCAAATTAGCTATCTTGCGGCTGCCTGTTTGTTTATTGTTGGTCTGAAGCAACTGGGATCACCTGCAACCGCCCGACGGGGAAATATTCTGGGCGCAATTGGGATGCTGGTTGCCATTGTTGCCACTTTGCTTGACCGCAGCGTGCTCAACTACGAAACGATCCTAGTGGGAATCCTGGTCGGTTCTGCCCTCGGTGCTGTGATGGCGCAAAAAGTTGAAATGACGGCAATGCCGCAAATGGTCGGTTTGCTCAACGGCTTTGGTGGTGCGGCTTCTGCGCTAGTTGCGGTGGGCGAATTTTGGAAAGTGCTCGATTCTGGCATGAGTCCGCCCCTTGATGAAACAATCACCATTGTTTTGAGTGTGTTGATCGGTGGTGTCACATTTACCGGAAGCTTGCTAGCTTTTGCCAAACTGCAAGAGCTTGTCCCCGGTGCACCAATTACCTTTCCGGTTCAGCAACCCCTCAACCTAACGCTGGTACTGGCGTTTCTGGCTTGCGGCACCTATTTGGTGATTGACCCCAGCAACACAACTACTTTTCTCGTGTTAGTGGGGCTGTCGCTGGTGTTGGGCGTGCTGTTTGTGCTGCCGATTGGCGGGGCAGATACGCCAGTCGTGATCTCGCTGCTCAACTCTTTTTCTGGACTGGCAGCAAGCGCAGCGGGCTTTGTGCTGATGAACAATATGCTGATCATCGCGGGTGCGTTGGTAGGTGCATCGGGCATCATCCTGACTGAAATTATGTGTCGGGCGATGAACCGAACCTTGGCGAATGTGCTGTTTAGCGCGTTTGGCTCGAAGCAAGTCACCGGGGGGGCTGCGGCGACGGGCGATCTGCAAGACAAAACCGTGCGCTCCATCGATAGTGAAGAAGGCGCAATGATGTTGGGCTATGCTCGCTCGGTGGTGATTGTTCCCGGTTATGGCATGGCAGTTGCTCAAGCGCAGCATTCGGTACGCGAACTGGCCGATCAGTTGGAACGGTTAGGCGTAGACGTAAAATATGCGATTCATCCGGTTGCTGGACGGATGCCCGGACACATGAACGTCTTGCTGGCAGAGGCAAACGTGCCCTATACCCAGCTTTACGATATGGACGACATCAACCCTGAACTCGACCGCACTGACGTTGCTCTCGTGATTGGCGCAAATGATGTCGTGAATCCGGCGGCTCGCCACAACGAAAGCAGCCCCATCTACGGAATGCCAATTCTAGAAGTGGATAAAGCTCAGCATACCATCGTGATTAAGCGCGGTATGAATGCTGGATTTTCTGGCGTCGAAAACGAGCTATTCTACCAAGACAAAACTGTAATGCTGTTTGGTAGCGCTAGAGATGTGGTGACGAAGCTAGTTGCAGGCGTCAAAGAACTCTAGAAGAACTCTAATTGCTGCTGTTTAAAATTCCCAGACCATTCGTAATACTCACACGAAAGGGTGCAGAAGTTAGATCTCCTGCACCTTTTTTAATTTGCTCTTCTACGATGGTTCAGTCAGACCCTAGGACATCAACGCTCAAACGTTATAGCGTTACGCATTGAGCTTGGGACATAGGGGGGTGTGGGGGCTACGCCCCAGCTAGGGGTTCTACCCCTACACCCCGTCCTAACCTTAGGCAGTACTGCCATATCCCTATCCTGCGGTATTCTCAGACTTACTCCCGATCGGCTTAGCCAAGATTCACTTTGACAACCTTCCGAATCTCATCTTCTTTCTTCGGCAAAGTTAGCATCAAAATTCCATCTTTGTACTCAGCTTGTACATTTTGGTTGTCAATCTGAGTGTGAAGCGGAATTACGCGCTGAAACTTACCGTAACGGAACTCACTGCGGAAAATACCTTTCTCTTCGGTCGTTGTTTCCGACTGACGCTCACCGCTGACAGAAACAGAGTCAGCCATCACTTCCACGTTGAGGTCTTTTGCTTCAAGACCAGGAATTTCAAGCTTCAAATGAAGTGCGGTTTCGGTTTCCTTCAGTTCAGCCGCAGGGACAAAAGCTGTACCCAATTCACGACGACCTGATGGAACTAGAAAATCATCAAACAAACGATTCATTTCCCGTTGCAGAGTATCCATCTCTTGAAAAGGTTGCCAACGAATAAGAGCCATAGTAGTGACCTCCTAGAACTGATTGTGAGAAGTTTTCGTTTCCCTCTACACTCACTAGGATAGGAAAAATCAGTTTCAGTGAAGTTCGGTTTTAGGAACCTTTCTGGAGGCAGTTTCCGTACCTGCCTTCCGGGTTTCAACTCCGCTCTATCAGGCTCTCTCCACCCAAAGTGCAACGTAAAATTCTGAAGCCTAAATTTATGAAAGCATTATGAAAGCAACGGTTGAACAACTAGCATCCATTTTGGTGTTTAGGCAATTACAGCCAGAGCAACTCACAAGCCTACAGCCCCATACCATTGTGCAAATTTATCAAACTGGCGAAATTGTTTCCCATGAAGGTGATCGCCTCCCTCCTCGGCTGTATGCCCTAATCAAGGGAGGGCTGCGCGTTTGTAAAACTGCAACCAGCGGCAAAGAAACGATTCTACGGACATTGGCAAGCGGGGATATCTTCGCGGCTCCCGCCCTGTTTGGCAACGGCATCTCCCCTGCTACGGTGATTGCTGAGAGTGAGGTGCATGTGCTCATGGTCGATCGGGAAGCCCTGCTCGCAGCAATTCAAGCGAATCCCGAAATCGCGCTCAAGATGATGGCAGTGTTTAATCAACGGCTCCAGCAGCTCCACGAAACAGTGCATGGGTTGGTTTCAGAACGAGCGATTGTTCGCTTAGCCCGTTTCATTCAATCTGCCGCCGCAGCAGAAACGCCTATCAGCGAGCAAGGAGCTTGTCTACGTTTACGGCTTTCCCATTATGAAATTGCCCGTAGCATTGGCATTACTTACGAAGAATGCGTTCGTCTATTTAAGCAACTGAATTCTACTGTTTCCTACAATCGCGGTGGAAAAATTACTATCCTCGACTGGAAAGGGTTAGATGCAATCGCTCACGGCATAGAACCCGATGCGTTCACTCAAATCAGCCGTCGGATGCCTTAGCACACCAAAATCTCTGTACGGGCAGGCTTAGGGATGAAGTCATCGCCGTGGAAGCCATCCTTGGCAAAACCTGCCCCAACGACGGGTGAGGAACATCGCCGTGCTGTAGAACTCAGATGCTAGCGTAACGCACCC
>JAAUQT010000299.1 GCA_012033495.1 Cyanobacteria bacterium RM1_2_2
TATGAATTCTGTATGAATTTTGGAGCCAAATCCTTAAGGAATGGGAATTCAATCAGTTCGATCGTGGGTAGGGGCGGGTTTTGCGGTCAAATCGATTGCCGGATACCCATTGGTCTGCTCAACCCGCCCGTACAGGTTGCGAATTTATTCAATTCACGATCCTAAGTATTCATGCGTTCGTAAATGGCTGAGGTAGAAGGCGAGTAACGAGTCAGGTAATTAAAAATCCAGAACTTGATGCACGAGTCTAGAATCACGGGAACTGTAGCAATGAAACTATTGATGAACACTTTGCTTTCGGGTAGCCCAAAGTGGTTCAATATGCCTTCTAGCAGCACATCCCAGCCTTCTGCGGAGTGAAAGCCTACAAACGTATCGGTCACGAGGATGAACAAAAATACTTTACTAGGGTCGTTGAGGCTCAGAAACGCCCGATTTGAGAAACTCCTTACGGCTGCTAGCTTTTGCCGACCAAAATAGACGAGTCCCACAAAGGTCAGCAGACCTGTCCCATCGGCTAACACATTTTTAAGACCGTTTAACTGCTCGTCTCTTGCTTCCCGCCATAGCTCTATCGCTTTTTCTTGCAGAGCTTTTTGTTCCAGTGCGGTTTCCACTGCTGCCGATGTTTCAGCCGCCGTCACGAGTCCTTGAAAATCACCCAGTTGAGAACTGAGCGTGTCTTGCATCACCATGACCGAATTTTCTCCATAAATTGCTTTAGCGAGGGCGGTTACGGCTCCAGATCGCTCCTGTTGTTCTGAAATCTGTTCTTCCTCCATGAGCGCTTTTACCAGCAATGCTTTGATTTCTAAGGTTTCTTTATAGTTACTAAATTCCTGCAAAAATTTCTCTTCAATGGCTTGGCTCAGTTCAATCTTGATCGGATTTCGAGTGCTGTAATCGCCTAACACCGGATTCAAAATAAACTGCTTTACGGATACCTGCACTAGAATTGGGATAATCAGCAAAACTGACAGCCAGCGCACTGCGGCTCGATTTTGGGTGCGTCGAATCCGCAACTCTTGCACCACCTCTTGTTCATATTTGGGGTTAAATTCTTTGCCAATTTGCGATACACCGCCAAAGATTTGTGGAGACGGCGGCACTTGATTGTGCAGCGGCTTAACTTTTGCTCTCGTCGGACGAATGTTCCATTTACGGATGAAGTTACGATTGGGATTATTGCGGTTCGCATCGCTGTATAGCTGTTTTCGGGCTTCAGCCGTAACGTCCTGAGAGTCAGGTTTCAGCACTTCAGGTGCAAGGGTTGGCTCAGGTGTTATCGGGGTTGGATCGGCAAACAGGTCATTAAAAACGCGATATTTT
This sequence comes from Cyanobacteria bacterium RM1_2_2, assembly GCA_012033495.1. Lineage (GTDB taxonomy): Bacteria > Cyanobacteriota > Cyanobacteriia > Elainellales > Elainellaceae > Elainella. Next base: position 1,330 of record JAAUQT010000299.1, read on the forward strand.
CCGACCACTGCTTCAATGAAAGCCAGCTTTTCTAGGACGGTTGCTTCCATTGCCATCGGGTCTTGCTCTGTTGCCGAATCATGGCTGGTAGGAGATAGAGACTCGTTGAGCACCTGACGGTTCACTAAAAAGTGAGTGGCTCTAAATCGAAGCAAATTTGACCGGACTCTTAATAGCTGGCGATCTAACTGGGTGCGGAAGTAGTCGGTGACGATTCCTGCTTTACCCGGCTGAGCCATAATTAACCCGCCGTTGAAGTGAGTATCCTCAATGTTTTTGATGACTTGCGCACCTTGGTGTGCCTCTTCCAACGCTCTCAGAGAAGTTTGATTAACCCAATGGTTCAGTTGAGTCAGATTGAATTTGCTCATAGCAATTGAAAGAAGTGAAAGGAGCTAGGGAATAAACGCTTTTTAGATGAGATTGCATGTGAGGCGAGGAAGCTCAGTTACCAGCAGAGCTAATTGAACAAACCTTGATCGAACAAACTTAGTATAGGTTTCTACCCCAATGGAGAGCAACTTTTCTTGATATTGTTGTCAACTGAAAAGCTTTAATGGAAAGCGCTTTCTCTGCATTGCCTCCGAGTCTGAAAAGTTGGATATCCAACTATGAGGAAATATGAACGATTGGCAGAATTTGCGTTATCAGCTCGAAGCAATGGTGCCGAATATCACCTTTTTACTATTTCAGTGCCGAATTAAGCTTATCTCTGCTGAAAGTGTTCAATTAGCGCGATTCATCTCCTGATTTCTAGATGGATTCGCAGCTAAAATGTATTCTTCTAAACAATTTAATTCACTGCCTCTGTATATAGTGCTACTCAAATAACTGAACTGTAATCCATTCTGTTCAGTATCTTTGGCAACTTTGCTGCTGATACTGACCGTTCGTTTTGAGCAGGTCAACCTATTTTTTGAGTGGGTTTGCGGATTGATCGCTTAGCTATGTGGTGTGAGAAAAATGAATCATTCAATGAAATGGGATTTTAAGTGGAACAGTTTTCTACTTGTTCCCATCGTGTGTGCCGGAATTTTTGCAGAACGGGCGCTGTCCACAGAGATAGACGCTTTAGAGACGAATCTATTAGAGACAAATCTATTAGAGACAAACACCGTAGAAACAAACAGGCTAGATGCGGTGATGTCTGCCTCTGAAGCTGCTTCTGAAGCAAGTCATGTCGCGCTTACCCAGGTTCAAGCTGATGAGAGGACTAAATCGGTTGAGCAGGTTTCGGTTGCTTCTAACGTTGCCGTTCCGACGGTGACTCAGGTGGCTGATGCTGAAGTGACTAATGCTGAAATTAGCTCTGCGGTTGAATTTACAACAGCCTTTGATGCCAGCGATAGGGCCCAACTCGAACAATATCAGGCAGAGGGTAGAAATGCCCTTAGAAATCATCGGGTGCAGAATGACCATACCCTAGGGCAAGTGACCTCAATTGATCAGTTTTCTGATGTACAGCCAACTGACTGGGCTTATCAGGCGTTGCAGTCTTTGGTAGAACGCTATGGCTGCATTGTGGGCTATCCAGACGGCACATACAGAGGGCAGCGAGCGCTGACTCGGTTTGAATTCGCGGCAGGGATGAATGCTTGCCTCGATCGAATCAGTGAGCTACTGGCTGCAAGCACGGCAGATTTGGCGACCAGAGAAGATTTGGCAACGTTGCAGCGGTTGCAGGAAGAGTTTGCGGCAGAACTGGCGGCTCTGCGAGGTCGGGTGGATGTGTTGGAGGCACGAACCACTGCCTTAGAAGCGAACCAATTCGCAACCACTACGAAACTGAATGGCGAAACGCTGTTTTTGTATCGCAGCTATTCGGTGGAGATAACGATGAGGATGATATTGAATACAATAATCAGGTCGTTGGACAGTATCGAGTTCGTCTCAACTTTGATACTAGCTTCACGGGCACAGACATACTGAGAGCCAGATTGCAGGTTGGAAACTTGACTGGAGGCTCCTTTGCCTTCGACCAACCCGGCAACGAAATCAGCTATGGAGCGTTTGCTAACTCTGGCGATTCAGTTGTAATTGACAGCTTGAAGTATGAGTTCTCTCCGTTTGATCAACTGCGGTTGGGGCTATATGCCAACGGTACGGGACTCGATGAGGTGACATTTGGTAACACCATCAACCCCCTCGACAACCCCGCTCGCAGTGCTATCTCTCGCTTCGCCCGCAACGCTATCTACCGCACTGCCAATACCAGTAATGGGTTTGCTGCGAACTTGTTCTTAACCAGAGACATTAGCGTTCAAGCAAGCTACATGGCGGTAGAACAAAGCAATCCTGCTCCGGGTGCTGGTTTGTTTAACGGCGACTACGCAGCGTTGGGGCAACTCACCTTCAGAAATATTTTTGACGTGGTTGATTTGGCTTTCACCTATGTCAACAGCTACAACGGAACTGCCGCTGCCCCAGACGGCAGCACTAGGGCTGGCGTGCCATTTGCTTTAGGAAGTAGACTGGCGCGGGTCGATGCCGATCGTCCGGTCATTTCTAACTCCTATGGTGTGCAAACCAACTTTAAGCTGTTTGATGGTTTGCAGATTGGCGGTTGGGCAGGTTTCTCCACGATTCGCGCTATTGAGCTTGGTGATGCAGATGTGTGGAACTATGCCGTTACGTTAGCTTTCCCTGATCTCTTCAAAAGAGGCAGCTTGGGGGGTGTAATTGTAGGAATGCAGCCTCGCCTCACTGGAGCTACTCCTGCGCTGGGTGCAGAACTTGGCCGGCGCAATGACCCGGATGTCGGCTATCACGTTGAAGCGTTTTATCGCTTTGCGCTGAATGACAACATCGATATTACGCCGGGCGTTGTTTGGCTGACTGCCCCCAATCACGACGCAGATAATGACGACATCATTTTTGGTACGATTAGAACAACCTTCCGATTCTAGAAGGCCTGCCTAAAATCTAGTTTTGCGAGTCGGTTTATCAATTGAATCAGGGGTTGCTGCAAGGGTTGAGAACTGAGCTAAATTCAGGTTTCAGCCCTTCGCATTGGTGTATTGATACC
>JAAUQT010000300.1 GCA_012033495.1 Cyanobacteria bacterium RM1_2_2
AGGGTTTTAACTGTCCGGTGCGCAGGAGTTGGCATTCGACCAAGCCGAGGATGGGTTGAGGGGTGAGCGGAGTTCGTGGGAGACGACAGCGAGGAATTCATCCTTGATGCGGCTGGCGGCTTCGGCAGCTTCGCGGGCGGCTTGTTCGCGTACCAAAAGCTGTTCTCGTTCGGCTTCAGCTTGTTTACGATCGTCAATATCCATGGCAGTGCCAAACCAACAGAGGATTTGTCCTTGCTCGTCCTTCGAGGGCACAACCCGCGCTAAATGCCAGCGATAGGTTTGGTCGGCTCGCTTAAGACGGCATTCGATCTCATAAGGCTGTCCCGCTTGAATCGCCTGCATTCTGGTTGCTAGGGTAGTTGCAAAGTCATCAGGATGAATAACTTCTGCCCATAGCCCAACGCCCAACGCCAAATCGACAATGCCTGTATATTCCTGCCAGCGCTGGTTATAAAACTGAATGCGGCCTTGAGGATCATTGACCCACATCAATTGAGCCACCGCATGAGCCAGAGTGCGGTAGCGGTGTTCACTCAACCGCAGATTTTCCTCAGCTTGCTTGCGGTCGGTAATATCTAGAAAATAGGCGACGCCGCGATCGGTGTATCCGGGTAGCAAAGCTCCACCAATCAAGATCGGAATTTGAGTGCCATCTTTGCGAATGTAGGCTTTTTCAAACGGTGAGCAGACACCTGTCACCAAAAGTTGAGACTGTATGACCGCAGCATCAAGCTCGTGAAACTCTGGCGGCGTAATGTCTTGCCAATTCATCAGCCCAGCTTTGAGTTCTTCTTGGCTGTAGCCCAGCATTTGCAGGGCCATTTCGTTAGCATCGGTGATGCAGCCCGCCGCATTCCAGAAAATGATGCCGACCATGTTAGATTCCACGACGCCTCGAAAGCGGGCTTCACTTTCGCGGAGGGCAGCTTCGGTGAGCTTACGCTCGGTGGTGTCGCGCCAAGCAATCACGCCGCCGATCAAGTGGCCATTTTCATCCTCAATTGGGCCAGCATCGCAGGAAATACAAATTCGCGTGCCATCAGCCCGTCGCAAAATCCATTCTTCGTTGGTGATTACTTCGCCCTGTTGCGTAGCACGAGTCAATGGTAATTCGGCGCTTGTCGCTAGCGTGATGCCGTCTAGATGGAAAATTTCCCAATGGTCTGGATGCGCTGAGGCAGGAATATTGGCAAGCACCTCGGAGGTTTTTCCGGTTAACTGCTGACCATAGCGGCTGATGCGGCGAATTGTAACATCGGGTGCATCGGCAATGGTGATACCTTCTGGAATGTATTCCATCAGCGCGTCTAAGATGCGCTTGCCTTCCTGCAACTCAGCTTCGATGCGTTTGCGCTGGGTAATATCTTGAAAAACCGTTACCGCAGAAATCATTTGCCCCTGGTTGTTGAAGACCGGAGAGGAGCTAGTGTCAATAAAAATGCGGTTGCCGTCTTGATAGCGAATCTCGATCTCTTCGTGGCTGATCACTTCGCCTGTCCGTAGCGATCGCACCAGTGGGTAATCAGCGGCAGCATAGGGTCGTCCGTCCGGCCAATGCGCTTGGAACGGCACTTGGGGCGCATAGTCCTCAAGCTCATAGTTGAGATCATAGGCATATCGCAGAATTTGATTAGCTTGCTCATTGGAGAGAACTAACTGCCCCGAAACCACATCAGCAATCATCACCCCTTCCGGCATTTGGCGTAAAACGGCTTCAAACCTAGCCCGTTCTTCTGCGAGCGTTTGTAATAGCTGTTCGCGTTCTTCTGCCAGCCGTAGGCGAGCCGCTTCTGCCTGTTTGCGCTCGGTGATGTCACTAAAGAAAACAGCGATGCCATCCTCTAGTTTGACGGACATGTTGCGAAACCAGCCAGTGATGCCATCCGCATCGTAGGACAGTTCAATATCATGGGGTTTTCCTGTTTCTACAACTCGGACATAGCGTTCAAACAGTTCGCTATTGAGTTGATTGCCAGGCAATACCTCCAGCAAGCGTCGTCCGACCAGTTCATTGGCAGGATGCTGAAGGGTCTGAGCAGCTTTAGGGTTTACATATGTCCATTCAAAGTCAACCAGAGCGCCAGTTACATCACGCACACTATTGAGAATGGTAAACGCATCGAGAGAAAGTTCTTGACTGACGCGGAGCCGTTCTTCACTCCGACGCAACGCCTCCTCAGCCTGCCTGCGCTCAGTAATATCCAGATCTGTCACTCCAACCCCAATCACTTCGCCATCGGGGAGGCAGACTGGAAAATAGTTCACCAAGCAATGGCGCACCAGATCAACCGGATTGGTTGTGCCGATCACTTCCTGATTCAGCAACGGTGTTTTGGTTTGCATGACCTGTTGAAAAATCGGCTCAATCACGGGGGCCCATTGAGGGATCACTTCCGCAACCGTGCGGCCAAGGTGTTCGCTTAGCGGAATGCCGTTGATATCCGCTAGTGCATCATTGGCATAGATATAGCGCCAATTAGGGTCAAAAAATGCCATCCCGACGGGTGAACTGGCAATAAAGGCATTGAAAATCGTCTCACTTTGTCGCAGCGCTAATTCTGCTTGTTTAAGCTGAGTAATATTCACCGCCGCACAACTGACACCGATAATCTCACTCTCTAAATTCCGCAATGGCTCCACGGTCAGATCGTGGTACAGCGTTTGTCCCTGGACGGTTGTTGTGACCTCTTCGCGGGCGCCAATTCCCGTTTCTAAAACCTGTCGTTTAATTTGAGTGAGAATTTCCGCTTCTTCAGCCGGGAGTAAATCAACGTCATGTTTGCCAATTAATTCAGCATTGGCTAATTCAGCCGCTGGGTTGTAGATCCAGGTATATTTTAATTCGCAATCTTGGTTAAATACGGTAATGGGAGCGTTTTTGAGCGCGACTTGCAGCCGTTCTTCGCTTTGCCGTAAAGCCTCCTCAGCCCGCTTACGGTCAGTGATATCTTGAAAATAAACCGCAATGCCTTCAGTGGATGGGTAGGCCCTGACCTCTAACCACCGCTGCACGGGTTGACCAAACTCCTGCCAAGACACAGAAACCTGCTCTTTCAAAGCGCGATGCAGCTTGTGGTAGGCTAAACCACCCACCTCGTTAGGAAACACCTCTTGCCAAACATTTTTGCCAATTAGCTCTTCTGGAGACTTTTGCAATAGTTGCACAGCAGCCGGGTTGGCATAGGTATAGCACCACTCGCGATCAAACGCGACAAAGGCATCGGTCATGTGCTCCAACAAATGCGTAATTTGCCGTTGGGTTGCTTCTGCCTCTGCCTGTAATTCCTGCTCGCGGCGCCGTGCCTCTTGCTTTGCCTGCTCTGCCAACTTTTCGTGGGTGATGTCTCGCACTTCGATAATTGTGCCAGTGATGCGATCTCCTTCCCGAATCGGGCTAGCCGTGTAAGCCACCGGGTAAAAGTGCCCGTCTTTATGGACAAACACCTCCTCGCCCTGCTCCCGGTTATTTTGCGGAAAGGCTTGGTCGATAGGGCATTCGCACAGCGGGTAGGGGCGACCATCCGGGCGGGTATGGTGAACTACATCATGGAGCGCGCGTCCCTTGGTTTCAGAGAGGCGATAACCCGTCAGAGTTTCTGCCGCCGCATTCATGTAAACACACTGCTGATGTTCATCCATGATGAAGAGGGCAAGTGTAGCGTTATTACAAACCACCTCCAACAGCCGCTTGTAAAAATCAGAAGTTTGGTCTACTTGAGGTAAGCGATGGTATTCACTTAGTGGCACAATCCGGTCGGATGTCATGCTTGCCTCTCCTCAAACTTCTGGCTCGGAATGGTTTTGCTGGCTCTTCCTTCAGCATATGGACTGTCAGCATATGGACTGCGCAACTGCTCAAATACCGCCATTTCAGTGTCACCAACAAAGGTACTTTCAGAAATATTATTCATTGTGAACCACAGCGACAAATTCTGAATGGAGGTACTGACAAAGTACGATTACTGGTCTGGAACTGCGGTTTTTGAAGCTAAGAGATCATTGCCATCAGGCAAAACAGAGAGCCATGCTTTTCTACAAATTTTCTACCATTCGATAGATCCGTGAATCTGCCCATAGAGCGAACTTTTCAACACCAAGCGACCTGTTCCCGCTATTGCCAGAGCATCAGCAGGATTAGTGATACCGATTTAAGCAGAGGACACGGCAGTTTGCAGACTGCAACCCTTGCGGCGCGAAGCTCCCAAAATCCAAAATGGTATGAGATGCAGCAGAGATCAAGAAAGGGTAGGCCCCTGCTTGACTGACAAAACTAGAAAGCTGGAATGCGTCTGAGGACGGTGAATTCGCGCCTACAAGAATCCTCCTGTTGTCGCTTGGAGGCAATGGCAG
>JAAUQT010000301.1 GCA_012033495.1 Cyanobacteria bacterium RM1_2_2
CATCTAAAAAGCCGCCATCGGGTTCAGAGCAAATTTCCCAGGCCACGTCGCTGGGGCGATACAGCCGCCGTGGATTGATCACTGAAACGATGCGCGTGCCGTAGCCCTGCTGCTGAAGCTGAGCCGCTGCTTCGTAAACCGGCAGCAAAATCATGTCGCCAACCACCGCAAACACAATGGTTTGATCGCCGGGCGTTGATTGCAGCACCGTTGCGCCATTTTGAAGCGCTTGGCGAGTTTGCTCAAACGTGGTGCGGATTGGCAGCGGCGATTTGCTGGCGGTAATCACAATGCCTTTGTTCTGCGCCGTCAGCGCCCAGTCATAGCAAACCTGAATGCTGTTGGCATCGGGTGGAAACAGCGGAAACACATTGCCATTGCGCATCATGGCGGCAAAGTAGGCTTCGATTTCAGGGCGTTGATGCGTCCAGCCGTTGCGGCCTTGCTCCAATGCGCCTGCGGTAAACAGCGTCACCGTGGCCGGGGTGGGGCGACGCAGTTCTGCCATGGCTTGCGTAACCGTCTGCCAGATCGGTAAGCCGTTAATTGCAAACGACTCATAGGAACACCAGAGCGTCCGCCCACCAAACAGAGCAATGCCGACTGCCAGCCCAGCGCAAGCATCTTCGCTCAGCGGTTCGTACACCTGACCGTTCGGAGACTGGTTGTAAAGCGGATCTTCAGTGGGATGAATGATTTTGAGCGCCTGGTTGATGTTGGCAATCGCCGAGGCTTCGTTGCCGTCTGCGTTTGTGACCAAAAAGTTGCGGTCAGCCTGTCCGACTTGCGCCACCAAACGTCCCATCGCCGTGGTCGAGATTTTCTTCTCGCCATCAAGCGGGTACTCTTCCAGCGGCAGGGTTCCCAAATCAGGCAGCGGCAGCACAGATTCCGTCACTGCTGTTTTGCTGGCAGGGCCCCCGTTGGCGCGTTCGCAGTTCGTGCGTACCAACTCCCAGACTTGCGGCGGCATGGCGTTGGCTTGCAAACCCGCAACAATCTCTGGATTATCAAGCGTGTGATGCCCATAGAGATTGTGAGACTTAGCGCCGCGAGCGTGCACCCCTGCGCCCTTCAACTGCTTAATAATAAAAACCGTCAGCTTGCCGCCTAGCGCCGATTTTGCCGCCTGATCAACGCCAGCCAGCACCGCTTGCGTGAAAGCGAGCCGCTGGTCAAACGAAAAAGCGGTGCCATCGACAAAAGCGCCCGGCTGGTTTTGGTCGTCGAATTCCTTGGCGTCTACTAGCACCACTTCCTCGAAACCATTCCCGCGCCAGTAGTCAAGCATTTCCTGATTTGTTTTCAGCGACACCATGCTGTGATGCTCTTGCGAGAAGCCATTCCACACCAGCACGGGCAGGAAGTTCGTGACGCTGGGATAGGCCGTGTGAAAGTGAGCCATGCTGCTCATCGGGTAGGGTTCACCCATGCCGCCATCGCCCAACGTGAACGGGAATAAGGTCTCACGATGCAGAAACGCGCCTGCCATCGCAAAATGCTGCCCTTGTCCGAGCGGGCCAGCCGGAGCCAGAATGCCGGGAATGTAGCCAGAGAGGTGTCCGAGCAGGCCATGCTTTTCGCGGAATCGATCGCGCAACTGCTGAACCGTGGTGATGCCCATGTCTTCCAGAGAGCGATCCAGAAACATGGCGCTGTAGAACCCAGGCGCATGATGCCCGACTTCGGTGGCGATGTTTTTGTAGCCCAACATCACCAGCGCGGCGTAGGCTTCGGCTTGGCTGGCAAACCCGCCCGGATGCCCCGATGCTTTACTTGCCGTGACTTGCAGCGTTAAGTAGCGCAGGGCATCGGCATAGAGCAGCGTTTGATAAGCGGCAATGGGGGCAGTGGGATCAGCGATGGCTGTCTTCCCGGCAGCGATGGCGGCAGTTTTGCCATAGGTATCAAAGTGGGGCGGCAGTTCGCCAAAATATTGAATGCCTTCACAAAAAGCCGGAACTTGAGTAACAGCAGCCATGAATCTAAAATCCTCTCTGTAGTGAACCGCGTACAGTAGCTCGATCTAGAACTTTATCATTGATTAATGGTTCGATCCTATCGCCTGTCATGACCTAGACCATCACAAAAATTCTAATGATCTGCATAATGTCAGCGAATAGTATTCGGGTGATTCCAGATGTTTGAACCGATTTTTGTACATGAATAGCCCCTCAAATGCGAACTGCACTTCAAGTCATCCGTTCGGCTGCTGATGAAAGACATGAGAGATCTCAATTGGTTTGAGATAGCGTTAGCGCTCCAAGGCTGCCGACTTCTTCGAGAATCGGAGCACCCGTTGCTGGATTAACCACCTGAATCAGGCAAGTCCGGTCAGGATAGACACGTGTATAGTAGAGTGCCTCTCCCCCTGATGCGTAAGTCAAGCTACCATCTGCATTGCTCGTCACCGTAGCAGGTGCTCCCCTCAGCGATGCTTCTGCGGGTCTACGTCCCAGGCTCATTTGCGGCTGGTCTTGCTGCCAAACAATGTCGGCAAAATAGTTGGCACTAAGGCAACCATAATTTTCGCGCACAGGGGCAGTCGCTTGTAGAGGCGGTGCAGTGATTGCTGTAAACGGTGAGTTCGTGGGCTGAGGTGCAGCAGGGTCAGCGGGCGCGGCGGCAGGGTCGGCAGGGGGGCATCGGCAGAATTTTGAGTCTGAATCATCTCCCACAGCGCACAGCCCGACAGCAAACTCACCCCGACCAACATCAAAGCTTGCACGAACTGCCGATTCCATTGCATCTTCATCGTTCTCCTTGTCATAAAAGTTCTCCTTGTCGTAAAACACTCTGACCAGAAAATATCTGTTTGATTCAGTGTACTCAAGATCTGGTTCATGAAATGTTGCATTTGAGGCGATTGAGCAGTAATGGGAGGAAGACACCCATTGCCTCAAGTTCTTAAGTTCTCAGTTCTTAGTTCTTTTAGTTCTTAGAGATCTGCTGCTTTCTGCAAAAACAGAAAAATTGATTGTTGCAGGAGCGGTTTGCCAAGTTGGGGGAGTAGGGGTGGATGAGTGGATGGGCAAGGTTTTGGGTGAGCAGGATGAACATGGACAAAGATACACGCTAGACTTCCCATTAGACAGGCAAGGAAAGCAAGCGATCGTGCGTACAGCCTGGATTGTGCGTCAATCAGAAGGGTTTCCTCGTTTGACGAGTTGTTATGTTCTCAAGAAACGGAGCTTTACATGAACACAGAAGTCAGGATTTTAGATGTTGTAGCTCTGACAGAGGATCTGCCTGAACAGGGATTGCGTCGCGGGCAAGTGGGCACCGTTGTAGAATCGTTGGCTCCCGATGTGTTTGAAGTGGAGTTTAGCGACAATGAGGGACAGACCTACGCTAGCCTGGCGTTATGTACAAATCAATTTATGGTTTTGTACTACCAACCTGCAAATGTTGCTTAATGGCTCTATGCAAAACAACTTCTCCTCCAGCGGATCGGGGGGAGAATGGAGAGAGTAGGTCAAAGGATTGGGGTTGAGAATGGAAAAAATTCAGATTCTTAAACAAGGTGACGATCAGGTCGTCGTGCTGCCCAGAGAGTTTCAAGTTCAGGGAGATGAGGTCTACATCAAAAAGATAGGCAGTACCATTGTTCTATTTTCTCAGGATCATCCCTGGCAGTTGCTATTTGATAGCTTGAACCAATTCTCTGACGATTTTATGGAAACCAGAGAGCAGCCGCCACTGGAAACTAGAGAGGCATTGGAATGAGGTTGCTTCTAGATACCAACATTTGTATCTACATCATCAAACGTAAACCTCTTAAAGTTCTTGAGAAATTTCAAACGCTCCAGCTTTCAGATGTGGAAGTTTCATCAATCACAATCGCAGAACTGGAATATGGCGCGTTCAAAAGCCAGCGCCAAGAGCAGAATCGAGTCGCACTAAACCAATTTTTGATGCCTTTGGAGATTTTGCCGTTTGATCAAGGCGCTACACGAATCTACGGTCAAACCAGAGCAGCGTTAGAACGGCAAGGCATTGTCATTGGAGCAATGGATTTGCTAATTGCGTCACAAGCAATCAGCCAGAATCTTGTTTTGGTGACTAACAATGTGAGAGAACTATCCAGAATTCCAGGCTTAATCCTTGAGAATTGGACAGAATAAATTTGTCACAACGACTCACCATGAGCTATCCCCTGAAACGATGCCTGCTTCCTCACCTACTGCACTGAGCGGCTTTTCCTCCGGCGAGTTGGGCTACGGTGTACACACAAGTCGAGCGATCCCCCTACCCCCCTTCAAAAAGGGGGGAACCGAACCCAAAATGGCTTGAAGTCCCCCTTTCTAAGGGGGATTTAGGGGGATCAGCCCAGGTTTTAGACTCCTACGCAAG
>JAAUQT010000061.1 GCA_012033495.1 Cyanobacteria bacterium RM1_2_2
CACCGCTCCCCCGTCAACTGCTTGGTCAACATTGTCTGCGGATTGATCGCCTACTGCCACCAACCCAAAAAGCCTTCGATTGCCCTGAACTACAATTTGCTGCCTGCTGCTTAACCCGAACTCACGTTAAATAAGTGCCTATTGCATTAAAAGTTGGATTGTTCCAATCTTGGGAAATGTGTCGTTCTGGGTTAATACTAAGTGGGTAAGTTGTCGGGTCATTGGGTATTACTTTGCTATCTCAGGATTTTCAGCCGCTAACAGCAATTGCAACAACATGGGCAGGTGTACAACGTCTCCAGCCGCTCTGGGAAACGGGTTCCGTCACACTTTGGGTTCCAGCCGCGTTAGCTGAGCCTTTGCAAGCTTCTGGGCTGCAAGTTCCCTGCCTACAGGTTTACGACGGAGCACTGCGCGAGCACATTGCCCAACAGTGGCAGCAAAATCGCGGCTTTGTTTTTCAGCTTGCGATCGGAGCCGTGGTTCGTTTGATTGCCCCCTTGCTGCAAGACAAAGCCACTGATCCGGCGATTGTGGTAATTGACGCGGAAGGGCATGTGATCAGTCTGTGTGGCGGACATCAGGGCGGAGCCGATGCCTTGACGCGAGCGATTGCCCTGCAACTGAATATGACGCCCATTCTCACTGGAGCAGCCAACGATCTGCATCTGCCCGGTGTCGATGTGTTGGGCAATCCGTTTGGCTGGCAGCGTGGCAGCGGCGATTGGACAGGGGTGAGTGCAGCAGTGGCTCGTCAGCAGCCCGTTCAGGTAATTCAAGAAGCTGGCTCTCGGCTCTGGCAAACTCACCTGCCGCCTGAGCACTCCTTTGATTTCGGTGCCGATTTACCACCCTCGACTTCTGCGCCGCCTAACCCACAAGCCCGCATCTGGATTAGCCCAATTCAGCGCACTTTTTCTTTAGAAGCCGATTTTCCGAAGGTGCAGTGGCATCCGCGGGTGCTTTGGGTCGGGATTGGCTGCGAGCGAGGCACGTCTAAAAGCCTGATTGAAACCGCCGTTCAGCAAGCTTGCCGAACCCATCATCTCGCGGAGGCTGCCATTGCCGGAGTCGCCACTCTTGACCTCAAAGCCGACGAAACAGGACTTCTCGAACTTTGTTACGAGCGCAAATGGCCGCTGCGCTGCTTCTCTGCCGAACAGTTACGTCAAATCTCAGTTCCCACCCCTTCCGCAGCCGTAGAAGCCGAAGTTGGAACGCCGAGTGTGGCAGAAGCAGCGGCACTTTTGGCGGCTCAAGGGGCTGAGCAGCGACCCGAACTGCGGGTGAAAAAACAAATCGTGCGGCAGCCCGATCAACCCGGAGCCGTCACCGTGGCAATTGCGCAGGCAGAGCAGGAATACACCGGACGCTTGGGCAAACTTTGGCTGGTAGGCATCGGGCCAGGACAACTCACCCAAATGACGCCAGCCGCCCAAACGGCCATCAACCAAGCCGATGCGGTGATTGGCTATGGGCTATATGTTGACTTGATTCGCCCTTTGCTGCGACCGGGGCAAATTGTGGAAGCCCTGCCGATTACGCAAGAACGCCAGCGAGCAGAACGGGCCATTGAGCTAGCAAACTGGGGTCTCACAGTCGCGGTCATTTCTTCGGGCGATTGCGGCATTTATGGCATGGCAGGACTGGTAATGGAGCAGTTGCAGGTTTCCGGCTGGGATGGCAAAACGCCCGCGGTCGAAGTGTTTCCCGGCATCACCGCCCTGCAAGCCGCCGCTGCCCGTGTGGGTGCGCCCCTAATGCACGATTTCTGCGCCATCAGCCTCAGCGATTTGTTGACGCCCTGGCCTGTGATTGAACAACGGCTCGCCGCCGCCGCCCAAGCTGATTTTGTAACGGCACTCTATAACCCGCGATCGCAAACCCGCACCCAGCAAATCGAAACCGCGCAGCAAATTTTCGCGCAGCATCGCCCGCCTGATACGCCCGTAGCCATTGTGCGATCGGTGTACCGTCCAGATGAGCAGCTAACGATCACCACGTTACAGCAAATGCTAGACACCCCGATCGATATGCTGACCGTAGTGTTGATTGGCAACCGCAGTACGCGCAGCTTTGCCGACTGGATGATCACCCCACGCGGCTATTTGGCAGCGCTTCAGCAGTGAGCCTGTTGGGGCGTAGATCAGCCAACTCGCTCAATCAAATGGTTCAATATTGTTAGCTCCTAGACGGGAAACCCCGCGCTGTACCTGAAAGGTCAGCGTCGCTTGGCAGAGGCGCGTGAGTGAAAGCGCGTTCCCTCACCAATGCCGTAGGCAAGGCAGGGGGACAGCGCTCGTTCGCATCGCGTCTCGTAGAGAAGGAACAGCTTGATTGATGCATGAAGATAGGACTCAGACCCAACAGTAGACTGGATTTCAGGTTATAATCTAGAGATGCCAAACGGCTGAAACGCTGCCCGCAAGGGAGATTGGGGACACCCATCAGACAGTAGACACTCCTTGAGAGCCAACAGCACTGAGTCTGGAAATGTGGCAAAACAAAAAACTCATATACTCTGCGGTGGGGCGTCACGTGGAGTCTAAACAAAGCTCGTGGAGGCGACTGGAGTACCAAGCCAATGAACCGAGTAGCCAAGGGACTGGAAGCTCGCCCTGTAGCCTAGCTCAGCGTCGGGTAGGCAGTTGTCCTGGATATGTCACTAGAACTTTGTAAAACTTGAATGGAGCGTGATTCAAATGGGTGGAGCAATTCTTTATATCGCTTGGGTCGGCGGTGCGTTTGTGCTCGCAATGGGGCTGTACTTTGGCTTCCGCGCTGCCAAATTGATTTAGGCTCAAAAAATTTCTCCTTCTCTCAACCGTGAGGAAGGTGAAGGGGGGGATGGAGGCATGATTACCTTCATCCCCTCCCGTCTAGTCAAAACTAACAAATAGACCTCTTAATCAAGCAAATGAACAAGCCTGAGCACATTCTGCATTCTAAAGTTGTAGAGCGCAGCAATGGCATTTTGCCTAGAAATTGTGTCTAAATTGCGAACTAACTTAAAACCAAATTATCCCGATGAATAACGGTTTCAGCCCCTTCGTAGCCTAAAATCTTAGGAATCGCTTCAGAGTGATGCCCCCGGATTTTTTGGAGTTCGCCACTGCTGTAGTTAACGATGCCTCGCGCAATTTCTTGACCGCTTGAATCACATAACTGCACCGCATCTTGGGTTTGAAATTCCCCTTCCACTTCAGTAATGCCTGCCGCTAAAAGAGAGCGACCTGCCTGACAAATGGCATGAACGGCTCCCTGATCCAGATACAACTTGCCGGCTGGGATGAGTCCATGGGCAATCCAGCGCTTACGAGCATTAAAAGATTGAGGTTGGGGCGTAAAAACAGTCCCGATTGATTCGCCTTGCAGCACCTTTTCGATGTTTTGAGGAGAGCGCCCTTCTGTAATCACCGTTCGCACGCCTGCATTGGTAGCAATTCGAGCCGCTGAAATTTTTGTCACCATGCCGCCTGTGCCCCAACTGCTACCCCGATCGCCTACTTCCACATTCAGCGCTTTCAGGTCTTCGATTTGATTCACGAGGGCAATTGGTTGAGCGTTGGGGTCATAGCGCGGATCAGATGAATAGAGCCGATCGACGTCGGTTAGCAAAAACAGCCAGTCTGCTTCTACCAAGCTCGCAACCTGGGCAGACAAGGTATCGTTATCGCCAAACTTCAGTTCTTCTACCGCTAGCGTGTCGTTTTCGTTAACGATGGGAATTACGCCTAATTTGAGCAACTGCCGAAACGTGCGGTAAGCATTCACATAGCGGCTGCGCTGCACCAAGTCACTGCGGGTCAGCAGAACTTGGGCGATCGGCTGCTGAAGAGCTGTAAACAGGTCATCGTAGACTCGCATCAAGCGGCCTTGCCCTACCGCAGCCACTGCTTGTTTCATCGAGATGGTGCGTGGGCGTTCTGTCAAGCCTAGCCTCATGCAGCCAACTCCAACTGCACCCGAAGAAACCAAAATAACCTGGTATCCTTGGCGACGTAAGCGACTCAGTGTATCTACTACCTGTGCAATTGTGGCGAGCGCTAAATAGCCTGTATCTGGTTGGGTCAAGCTAGAAGTGCCGATTTTAACAACAATCGTTTGAAACATGCAATGAATGTAGGGCTGCAAGGATGGGAGCAACGATTAGCATGTGGGGATCAAAGCTTAAGGTGATGAATTGAAAAAGCTTAACCCAGCATGGCGCTTCCAAAGCATATAGCATAAAACGCCAACCCTCTATATGGCGAAGGCTGGCGCTCTATGAAGTATCTACAGTGATTTATAATCAAGGTCTTTATATGGGCTGACCTCGTTTTGTCTAATCTAAAAATAACAGGGATATTACTTAAACCAAGCTTCCTTAATTTTTTCTTCAGAATCATTGCTCTTTTTCAAGATTTGTCAGCCTCTGTAATGTTTTGTTGAATATTAGGCTGCCAAGGAATAAGTGAAACGCCGAAGATCTGGGATAGCCAAACTTCAAAATCCCGCAGGAGGTAGCGCTGGTGAAGTTTGGCTGGGTTCACCATTGGCTCTACCAAAATGGTAAACATGCCCAACCGATTGCCCGCTAGAACATCAGTAAACAGCCGATCGCCCACCATCGCCACTTGCTCAAACGGGAGCGCCATCGATTCAACGGCCTGCCGGAGCTTTCGCCGTGACGGTTTGCGTGCGCCCAAGATGTAGGGCAACTTTAACGATTTCGCAATGCGGCTAATCCGAATCTGGCTAATGTTGTTACTGACTAGCCAAACTTGCACCGTAGGGCTAATCGCTTCTAGCCACTGCCGTAGTTCAGGGGAAGTTTCTGCCATACTAAAGGGCACCAAAGTTTCGTCCACATCCAGCACTAACCCTTTCAAGTTATGCTGTTGCAGAATTTCTGGTGTCAGGTTCAAAATCGAACCGCCAAGAATGAGATCAGGTTGTAGTAATTTGCCCCAAGACATAAAACAGGGAGATGCGTTGGCTCAGAAAAAACAGGATAAAAATGACCGTAACTATTATCCTGGTTGTCTTCAGGAGAGCCAGGTTCTCTTCAATTTTGCGATAGTTTAGGAGAAAAATGAGGTAACTTCGAGTTGTTGTCTTAAGTGGAGATGCAGCTTCTAGTTCGGCTGTGCAGGACTGGGTTCTGCTGTTGCTTCAGCTTCCCGACCCTTAGCTTCCTGACCGTCAGTTTCCCGACCATCATGAATCGCAGTTTGGGCAGCTTCGTGTTCTGCCAGCGTTTTGCTAAACACATGAGTTCCATCATAGCGGGCTACAAAGTAAAGATACTCAGTGTCGCTTGGCTTCAAAGAGGCTTCCAGGCTAGCAATTCCCGGACTAGAGATTGGAGTAGGGGGGAGTCCAACGTTCTGATAGGTGTTGTAAGGAGACGGAGTTTTCACCTGATCCCAGGTCAGCGGCTGATCGGGGGTTTGGCGAATGCCGAGCGCATATTCAACGGTTGGATCGGCTCCGAGCGGCATTCCTTCTTTCAAGCGGCGGGCAAATACGCTAGCGATTTGAGGCCGCTCTGCCCCAATTACGGCTTCTTTTTCGACAATGCTGGCCAAAGTTGCCCATTCCAACAAACTGTAGGGCGTATTGGCTTGGGACTGCTGATAGATGGGCAGCGCCAACTCCTGAAATCGATCCAGCATTTGGTTGATGGCTAGCTGAGGCGTGAGTTCGCCTGTGAACTGGTAGGTATCTGGGTAGAGAAAGCCTTCCAAATGGGGGATGCCTTCCGGGAGCCAGGGATATTTGTCGCGGGGCACTTTTCGGGCTGCTGCCAAAAACTCCTCTTTTGTAAAGTAGCCCTGTCCGGCGAAGTAATCTGCCATTTGCTGCATCGACCAACCTTCAGGAATGGTGAAGCTGAGTTGCATCACCTGACCTTGCCAAATTTTGTTGGCGATGGTTTCTAAAGAATCAGTTGGCGACAGTTCGTAGACTCCTGCCTGAAAGCTTCCTTCCCGATTCTGGAATGTTTGCAACCTTGTCCACACATTCCAGGCCGTAAGCGAGCGAATCAGTCCAGCAGAGTGTAGATCCTGTCCAATTTGCTGCGCGGTTGCCCCTTCTGGAATTTCGATGCGGATCGATTGACCTTCAGGAAGCTCATTGGTGCTGCTGTTTGCGCTATCTCCGCTGCTGGTGGGCGTGGGGGCTGAAGCAGGGACATCGGCGATGGGTGGCGCACTCGCCCAACTCCACCATGACCAGCCTTGCCAGCCGCCAATTCCAATCACCATCGGCAAGAGCAGGAGATAGAAGAACCCTTTGGTAATCCGGGAAAGCGTTTTCATGAGCCGTTGAAGTCGATGACTAAATAATTCAACTGCTGAGCCTACGCGCTATTCGTCGGTATCCTCAAACAGTTGAGCCTGCAATTCTAGCTGCGAGCGGAGTTCTTTAAATTCTTCTAACTCTAGCAGCGATTGTAATTCTTCTAATGAAACTAATTCAGGTTTGCCGTCTTCATTCAGTTCCGCAAAAACAGCAGCGGATCGAGCGGGCTACACACTACATATTCTTGATCCTCGTGGAAAAAGGAGGCTAACTGCTGGAACTGCTCATAGTTTGGCTCTTCTTCGGTGTCAACATCGAGGGTAATGATGTCTTCTTCAGTGACTTCAGGCAGTTCGCCGCTGGCAGTCAGCGTCAGGGCGGTTTGATGCAGGATCAGGTCTTGCTCGGCTAACACGGCGCGAGCGGTCGAAAACACTTGCTCTAGCTCTTCTTCATCAATATCGACCAGCATTTCCTCTTCTTCGTCATCTTCATCGACCGCCCAAGCGAAGACCTCGATCGGAGAGTCAACGGGCAACAGCAATACATACTGCGTTCCTTTCACCGTCAGCGATCGTTCGACATAGCAGAGCAGCGATCGTCCTTCTTCATCGATCAAGCTGAGCGTTTGTGCATTGTCTTCCATTTCAGCATCATCCATTCCCAGGTTTTTCCGAGTCATAATCTAATGAATTACGTCCTTTTGATCAATCATTTCAGGCAACTACACTGAGAGCCAATCTGACTAAACGGTGAACTTTACCTATCCGCAACTTTTCTATTCGCAGCTTTTAGTCAGTCTAGGATAGAACAAGATGGCTATGGATAGATCTAATTTTGCTGAAAAGCCCACGTTAAACTTACCTCCCAAGTATCCCGCACGATGGGATCTTTAAACCAGGTTTTAAGATTGTCACTTTAACTCTGCCACTCTAACAAAAATGCTATTTTCTGATGCCTCTCGCTCTTTACTGAATCAGCGATTTGCTCGCAACTTCTGGCCAATTCCGGCTACCAATCAATCGGCACTCGGTACGCTGGCTCACTGCTTTGATCTGTGGAATGTCGCCGACGGGCAAAGGGTCAAGCTAACAGACTACACGCGCCAAAATGCTTTGGTGATGCTGGCCTTTACCCGCATTTTCACCGAGAAACAATACTGCCCGCTCTGTTATCCCCATATTCTGGAACTCAACGCCGGTTACGAGCAGTTTAGGCAACGGCAGGTCGAGGTTTTGTTAATCACCAGTACTGATTTAGGGCAAAGCCAAATAGTGCAACAAGATTTGGGGCTGAAAATGCCCTTGTTGAGCGATGCCAGCAGTCGGGTTTTCCGGCAATATCAGGTCGGTCAGGCGTTAGGTGCTCCGCTTCCGGCTCAGTTTATTGTCGATTCAGCGAACCAAATCCGCTTTCGCCATCTGTTTTCTTTCATTGACCCAAACGCCAGCGTCGAGCGGCTGCTGACGGTGATTGATCGGCTGAAGCAAGATCGGTTGCAGCAAGATCGGTTGCAGCAATAAGCCTTGAAGTTGGGATCACTAAACCGAAATTGCCGCATCAGTTTGGGCAGAGTTCATGCCAGAGTAGACCAAGCCGCGCTGCATATCCAACGTGAGGATTGTGCCGTCGCGGATAATTTGCGTCGCATTCTCGACTCCAACGATCACGGGAATCCCTAACCGCAGCCCAATCACAGCCGCATGGCTGGTAATGCTCTCTTCTTCAGTGACAATGCCGGACGCTTTGCGAATCGCATCAACATAGTCGGCACTCGTGTTGGGAACCACCAAAATTTCGCCCGGATTGAAGCTACTCAGTTCCGCCGCCGTATGGGCAATTCTAGCCCGACCACTGACCGAGCCTTGCCCAATTCCCGTGCCTTTGCCCAGCACAGCCGTGACTAGCTCCACCTTGACTAAATCGGTCGAACCCGCCACCCCTTGCAGAGTGCCTGCGGTCATCACAACCAGATCACCTTGCTGTAGCAGACCTTTCTCTTGCGCAACATTGATCGCAGCCTGAAAAGTTCGCCCCGTTGAAGGCAGGTTCAAAACCAGCAAAGGCCGCACGCCCCAAACCAACTGCAACTGTCGAGCCACATCAACATGCGGGGTGACAGCCAAAATCGGTTTGTTGGGGCGAAATTTAGAAACATTGCGGGCGGTGGCTCCAGTTTTGGTGAGAGGCATGATCGCCGCCGCCTGAAGCTGTTCAGCAATTCGCCCGACGGCCTGGCTGATGGCATTTGGAATCGAGCGTCCCGACATGCTATCAAAGGCTCGACTGGCAGGCTGTTCGCGTTCAATCCGTTCAGCAATTCGAGCCATCGTGCGAACCGCTTCCACCGGAAATTTACCCACTGCCGTTTCGTTGGAGAGCATCACTGCATCGGTTCCGTCCAAAATTGCGTTAGCCACATCTGAAATTTCGGCTCTGGTCGGACGCGGATTGCTCACCATGCTGTCCAGCATTTGGGTTGCTGTAATTACCGGAATTCCTAGCTGATTCGCAGTGGCAATCAGGCGTTTTGCAAAATCGGCACATCTTCAGCAGGCAGTTCTACGCCCAAATCACCCCGCGCCACCATCACCCCATCACACAGCGACAAAACGGCTTCCATTTGCTCAATGGCTTCGTGCTTCTCGATTTTGGCGATCACTGGAACATTTTTGCCAGCGCTGGAAATCAACTCTTTGATCTCTAAAACATCCTGCGGGTTGCGGACAAAGCTCAGCGCCACCCAATCCACGCCCTGATCCAAGCCAAACATCAGGTCTTCTTTATCTTTGTCGGTCAAAGCGCGAATAGAAAGATAGACACCCGGAAAGTTGACCCCTTTATTGTTCGACAGCACACCGCCCACCACCACGCGGCAATGTAACTCTCGATTCGCGGGATCGACCTTTTCCACCATCATTTCCACCCGCCCATCATCCAGCAGAATGGTTGCACCGACCGGAACTTCATCGGCTAGCGGTTCGTAGGTGACGCAGCTAACTTGTTGAGTTCCAGGTTGCAAATGGCTCGTCAAAATAAACGGGTCGCCTTTCTCTAAGGTGATTGAACCGTGCTCAAACCGTCCGAGGCGAATTTTGGGCCCCTGTAAGTCTTGCAAAATGCCAACGGGCTGATTCAACTCAAACGACACTTGCCGAATTAAGCGAATGTTGCGCTGATGGTCGTTGTGGGTTCCGTGAGAGAAGTTAAGGCGCAGGGTTGTTGCTCCAGCTTCAATCAATTCTCGCAAAACTTCTGGACTGCTGGTTGCGGGGCCAATCGTTGCCACAATTTTTGTCCGACGCAGAATAGGTTGTAGTTGCATGGTTGCTCTAAACGGGGAAAGGAGCCTAAAAGACGGATATTTGAAGCTGTCAAGCGGCAACAGGGATAGTATCACGTTTAGTGAGTTCGCTTACCAAACTTAACCAAAAGTCTGAAGGATTCGGGAGCGTGCAGTTTTTGTTGGGCATCTTCCTCCTGAATTGTTTCAGTTCTGAGGGGCACTTCGATAGAATCGATGAAGTCAGCAAGCTAATACAAATTAATCAAAGCCATTTGGTGTGAATTAGGAGACCTCAAAGATATGTGGATGGTTGGGATCGCTGCTTCTTGTTTCGTGAGCGCTTTCGTGCTCGCCAGTTTAGTGGAATATTGGGTACACCGTTTGATGCATGTTTCCCCGAACATCAGCATTGGCGAACGCCATCGGGATCATCATCGCGCCAACACTGGGCAGGGCGTGCTGTGGGAATTTCTAGATTACATCAAAGGCACTTTCATTGCGCTTTTCCTGCTGTTTTTTGTGTCTTGGCAAGCGGGCGTGGCATGGCTTCTAGGCGGAGTCGTTTATGCGGCGTTTTCGGCTTATGCCCATCAGCTCCAGCATGAGAACCCAACTAAATGCTTCTGGATGAAGATGCCCGTTCATTACGTTCACCACAAATACGGCATGTGGAATCACAACTTTGGACTGGCAGTGGATTGGTGGGATCACATTTTTGGCACTTACAAACCAGTGGATTGGTTGACGGAAGAAGAGTTGAGCCGACCTCAAAGCGGCTATTTGGAAGTGCAGTGGTGGTAGCGATAAAAAAAATCCCCTTGATGAGATCTCAAGGGGAACAGCACAGGAACTCAGACTCAAGACGCTTGTAGGGGCACTCTGCCCCAGGGGAACCCATAACGCTGCGGCCATCATTGAATTAGTAGGCACCATGTTTGTTGAAGACTGCTGTAATGGTCTTCAGAATGAGGAGCAGGTCATAGGGAACCGACCATTTGCGCTGGTAGGCAAGATCCATCTTGACGATCTCTTCAAAGTCTTCAACTTGAGAACGTCCGTTTGCTTGCCATTCACCTGTAATGCCGGGGCGAACGAATAATCGTTGAAAGTGGCGATTCTCGTACTTTGCGACTTCATCAACCGTGGGAGGACGGGTTCCAACCAGGCTCATTTCACCCTTCAACACGTTCCAGAACTGCGGAAACTCATCAAGGCTGGTTTTACGCAAGATTTTGCCGATGCGAGTCACGCGGGGATCGTTACGGTTTTTGAAAATGTTGCCTTTGGCTTCGTTGTCTACGAGATGCTTCAACTTGTCTGCATCAGCCACCATTGAGCGAAACTTCCAGATGCGGAAGGGGCGGCCATATAGCCCACAGCGAATTTGGCTATAGAAAAGTGGGCCAGGGCTATCGAGCCGAATCACAATTGCTAATGGAATGATCAAAATTCCGACAATTGCTAAGCCAACCAGAGAGCCGACGATATCAATTAAACGCTTGAACTTACTGTTAACCGAGGGATGCACCTGTTTAGGAGTTAGCGGAATCTCACGATCAGCGAGCATAGACGTGGTTTGTGATGAAGATTGAACAAAGAGAGTAGTAATCACAGTCTGGTTTGCTCCTTTACAGGTAGACCGCCTTGGGGCTGGGTCTTCACGCTACTGCAACTATAAAGAGCAGCTATGAACTGAGTCAGTAGGAGTGCGGATCTTTCGCTCAATCTTTGAATTACTGATGGCTTTTATGAAGTTTTGGTTTGTGAAAGGAGTTTAGGGCAACTTATCTCTCTAAATACGGGTTGACAAAACTTAAGTAATCTACACTTCAAAACTCATCGGTGAATGATCAGCATTGGGCACTCAGCCTTACAAAATCAGGACGAATCTCTTGTAGGCGATCCCTTGGATCTCATTCGCCCAGGCAGATTGTAAGAACATGACAAGAACACTGTAGGAAACACCCTTTAAAATGAGAAGACGAGTTTGACCCTCACTAATACCCGCACTAAAATACCTGCACTAAAAATGAGGCGTTGCTGATGAGAGGGCTAACAAAGCGGCACGGTTTTCCAGACCCAGCTTTCCAGACCCAGCTTTCCAGACCCAGCTTTCCGGCTGCTAGGAAAACTTGAGGATGACTGGATTCCCCCGATTGAGCAACCGAAAATCTTCTGGATTCGTCCTCTGTTCAGCAACGCTGAAACCTGGTTAGACCCGTTGCCTACAACAATTGGAGCAGGGATTGAGCCACTGCCAAAATTTTAAAAAGTTAGGCCCAGCGCGACACTTTTGCCCCTTGAGTTGCGTCCTTGAGAAAAGGAACTGAAACTCGCCAGACCGTTTTTTGATTCGATTCACCCAGCGCTCATTCGAGGTTTTTGTATGTTTGTATCGCTCTTCGATTTATCCACGCTTAAGAAAGTTAGTTTGTCCATCAGTGTTCTATTGCTCAGTGGTTCTGGGTTCGTGGCTGCTGCTCAAGCCCAAACTTCGGGTTCCCCCTCTTCTCCCTCGGTTGAACGGTCAACCACCAACGCCCCTTCTACCTCACCGCAAAATTTGAACGATGTGCGGTTTAGCTGCCAAGTTGCGAACGGTCAATATACGGTGATGTACAATCCTCAGAGCCAACCTGGGCAATACTATCCGTGGGCAACCCCAACTGCACTAGGGGGAGGGTGGAGTCCAGAGCGTCGCTGCAACGAAATTAGCCGACGGTTGGAGGTCTACCGCCCAGATGGATTGCTAGAACTGAAAACCGGACTGGAGAATGGCTACAACACCGTTTGCGTGACGACTGAAGCCGCGCCTTCCTGCCGAATTGTGTTAACAGTTCCGCCCGGACAAGACGCCGTTGCAGTACGCGATCGCATTTTCAACAACCTGTTAGTCGCAGACAGCGGACAGCAAACCAGCGCTGTAGTTGCCTATCAGGAAAATGAAAATGGCATTCTGCAACAAATTGGGCAAGCCATCGGGATTGATTTGCCGGGTGTAACGGGACAACGTCGCAATAGCCCCAGCAGCATTAATTTGCGTCCTTTCCTGGATGCGGCTGATGGGGGGACGGGAACCCGACTGCGGAACACAACCCAGGCTCCTGCCCAAAACGGGTCGCAGTTAAATCCTGATAACTTCCGCTAAACCTGCAAATGGTGCGCGATTAGAAAATGGCGAATCAAAGGCAGATGGACAAAAGCAGTCGAGAAATTTCTTCACTTCGCCCTCTGCCTCTCTTTTGCGCCTGCTGTTCGGTCTGTTGTTCCTCTTCTTACGGGGCTAGCTTGACGGCAGGAGTGAGCAACACGGCTCGGCGGCTGTCTACGATGGCTGCGGCTAAGCCCCGTTCGCTGAGAGTGCGAAGTAAACTTGATGCCACTGCCGGATCGGTCGTGTAGCTGGCGAGTAAGTAAGGCTGCTGCTCAAAAGCAACGAGACCGACATCGCGGGTTGTTACCTGTCGGACGCTAGCTGCCAGTTCTGGGCGGTTGAAATAATCAACGACGACTGCATAACCTGCCCCTAGAGGCTGCGGAGCGTAGGCGGGAGAAACCGGATTTGCGACCGGATTAGAACCTGTTGGAGTAGGGCCGTCGGGGGTTGCCGCACCTTCTGTCGTGACCGGAGAACTGGTGCCTCCAACCGCATTGGGCGTAGAAGCAATCGAACTTGCACTCGCCGGACGCGCCACATACGCCTGCACATTCGCCGTATCTACCAAATACTGGGCCCAAGCGCTGGCAATCTCAGCACTCGAAAAGCCTTCCACCCGCACCACCGCCGTATTGATATAGCTACAAGGTGTCAAGACCGCATTTTCAGGCAGAAGCCGCTGCAATTGAGGGAGTGTTTCCGACTGCGGATTGGGCACTAGCAGCAGATACTCTTCAGGGCGAGGCGGCTGACATGCTGGTAGAGACTGAGCCGTTGCCGTACCATTGCCCAACAAAGTCAGCCCCAACAGCAAAGAGCCAAATCCTAGTCCAGAAGCCTGTCCTCGAAGACCTCGAAATTGCATAGCGCCATACCTCGTAGTAGAGAATTACTGCGGATCGTAGATTGAAGAGCAGAAAAAGCAGAAGTTAAAAAGCAGCAAAAAGATGGAAACAAGAACTTAGGAGCGTGGATTGAATCAATCCGTAAACTGTACGGGCGGACTTAGCAGATCCATGGGCATCCGGCAATCGATTTGACCGCAAAACTCCCCCCTACCCCACGATCGACCTGATTGAATTCCCATTCCTTAGAAGCTCAACCTTCCTCCCCCTATGCCTGCCTCCCTGCCCTCCCTTATGATGCCGCTACCAAAGAAGCCAACGGATCAGGAATGGAGGCAGAAGGAGCCTGAAATTCTCCGGTGACTACATATTCTAAGCGTAGTTTTAGCCAGACCATGAATTGCCGATCGGTTGAAACAATGGCAACGGCAGGCTGAGGGCATTTTGCTTTAATTGCGGCAAATTCGGGCGCTTCCAAAAAGGCGGGCTGGTGAATCAGCCAAAAATCAATTTCCTTTTCCTGCTCTTGATAATGCCGGATGCGCTCTCGTAGGACTTCTTCCGTCGGTTCTTCTTCCAGAATGTAGCGGCGGCTAGCTAGCACGTAGTAGTAAGTTTGCATGAGATTAACGGGGGTCGTATGTTCGGAAAGACCTAGAGTAGGGGCAAAGATTTTTAGAGTCATGATCAACCTGTGCGGCTCAATGCTTCGCCCTGACAACAAGCCTCAACATTCATAACTATCACAATTCTCCGCGAATTGCCTGTTTCATTTCACGAACGGCTCGCTCTAAACCCACCAAAACGGCGCGGCTAATAATCGTATGACCAATGTTAAGTTCTTCCATGCCGCTCAAACAAGCAACAGGATAAACGTTCCAGTAGGTGAGTCCATGTCCGGCGTTGACCCGTAGCCCTTGCTCGATCGCCTGCTGGCAGCCTGTTGATAATATGCTCAACGCTTTGGCGCGGCTTGACTCATCGTGGGCTTCGGCATATTGCCCGGTGTGAAGCTCAATAAACTGCGCTTGGGTGGCGGCAGAGGCTTTGATTTGCTGCTCGTCGGCATCGATAAACAAACTCACCGGAATCTGGGCATCTTGCAGCGTGCCAACCACTTGCTTCATTCGGTCTAGCTGTCCGGCGATGTCTAGCCCGCCTTCAGTGGTGACTTCTTCGCGGCGTTCGGGAACCAGCGTCACATAATCGGGCTTTACGTCCAGCGCAATGTTCACCATTTCATCCGTGGCGGCCATTTCCAGGTTGAGATGAGTGCGTACCGTTTGCCGCAGCAGGCGCACATCTCGGTCTTGAATATGGCGGCGATCTTCGCGCAAATGCACCGTGATGCCGTCGGCTCCTGCTAATTCTGCCAGCACTGCCGCTCCCACCGGATCGGGTTCCACCGTGCGGCGAGCCTGCCGGATTGTGGCTACGTGGTCAATATTCACCCCTAAAGTCGCCAATCGTGTCTCCTAACCTAGTCCAAATCAAACGAATTCGACTTAGATTCTACCTGATACGTCACGGTTTCTGTTGGCTGTTTCTGCGGGCTGACCAGCGGCAAGCATTAAAATAGACTCACAAGGCTGATTCATCACTGATTTTATGGCTTCCGATCCAGATTTTCGCTTAATCGAAGAAGTTAAAACTGGCTATCAAGGTCTGATTAATTTAGGGCAAACTGCCAAAGCCCGCTGCTATCGAGTTTGAACGTCGGTTCAGCGAGGACTAGAGCAATCTGCACGCGGCGAACAGGTTTTCCTTGGCTCCTTCGCCCAATATGCCGATCTAGAAATTGATGATTAATGCGATTCCGCCTCCTATTTTCGCCAGAAGCCGCTCAAGTGATCTCGGAATTGGCCCAAAACGATCCAAAGAAACATCGCAGGGTTTTGAAGACACTAGCCCTGATGGAAGTGAACCTGCGCGATCCAGGTTCGACGGAAATCACTGTCTTAGCAATTACTCCTCATCCGTAAGTTCAATTTAATCCTCAATACGCGCCTTCGCCGGTCAGGACAACCCACACCGTCCGCAGCAGAATGTAGACATCCAGCCAGACCGACCAGTTGCGGACGTAGTAGGCATCGAGGCTAACTCGCTCTTCGTAGGTGATGTTGTTGCGCCCAGAGACTTGCCAGAGTCCAGTGAGTCCGGGAATCACTTTGGTGTAAAGCTGAAATTTGTCGCCATAGCGGGGAATTTCTTCGTCAATAATTGGGCGTGGACCCACTAAGCTCATTTCGCCCCGGAGAATATTCCACAGTTGGGGCAGTTCATCGAGACTGGTGCGGCGCAAAAACCGACCAATTCGCGTAACTCGCGGATCGCGGCGCAGCTTTTGGTCTTTCAGCCAATCTTCCTGTAGCTCTGGGTGGGCCTCTAAGTAATCTTTCAGCGCTTTGTCGGCGTTGCGTACCATCGTGCGAAACTTCCAGGCTTTGAAGTGCTGTCCGCCCTGCCCGATGCGGATTTGGCTATAGAAAATGGGGCCAGGCGAATCGAGTTTGATCAACAGCGCAATTAGACCAATCACCGGCAGCACAAACAGCCCGCCGATCAGAGTCGCCGCCAGATCGATCGAGAATTTTGCCAGACGCGGGCCGGGCAACAGCAGCCGCTGCCGGATTTCTAGCCCCAACACGCCGCCCATGTCCTTCGCTTCCACCCAGAGGCTAGAAAACTCGAACAGGTCAGGAATCACCAGCAGGTGGGCAAAACTGCTGCCATAGCGCTCTAGCAGGCTCAACAGCCGATCGCGGGGCACTCCCGGCATCGCCACAATCGCGTAGGGGACTTTGCGCGTCCGAGCCAGTGCCGGAGCCAATTCCACCCCGCCCACTACCGGAACGCCATGCAGCGAACCATGCTTTTGCGGATCGTCATCCAGCACCAGCACAGGCTTTAATCCAATCCCCGGACGGCGCTTCAGCGTGCGGATCACCATACTTCCGGTTTTGCCTGCGCCCAAAATCATCGTGGGATAGCCCCACCAGCATTTGCGAGCAAACAGCCACCGCGACACCGCCCGCAGCCCAATCACCAGCAGCACCGACAGCACCCACGCCGCCACAAACACCCCGCGCGAGTAAATTTCTCCTTCGCGGCGCATGAACACCATTGCAGTCAGCGCCAGATACATCAGCGTCGTCGTCAGGCAAATCCAGCGCATTTCGTCTACTGGACTAATTCCCACACCCGGATACAGCCCCACCAGCATATAGGCGGCAATAAACAGCCCAATCACGGGATAAAGCTGCCAGTAGAGCGTCGGGTGAAACTGCCCTTCCAGTACGAGCCGAGTGTAGACGCTGATCACGCCTGCCAGCACCAACGCCAGCAGGTCGGAGGCAATCATTACCACGTAGGTCGGCCACGATCGAGTTGAGATGGTCAACGCCAAAAGCGTTGGGGATAATGTGCGGTTCAGTTGCATAGCGGTCGTTCATTCCTCACGCTAATACTGTAGGGCATCCTTTCGCTGAAATTCTGTCCATTTGCGATCGATATACATCGAAAGCTCTTGTTGGAACCGCTCAGGGGCAAACCGCTCGGCATTTTGGCGAATTTCGGCTTGGCTGAACCGAATGCTTCCTGTTTCAAACGCTTTGACTGCGTCAATTAAGCTTTCCACGGTTTGTTCAGAAAATAATAAGCCCGTTTTACCGGGAATAATTGATTCCGTTGCGCCGCCTTTGCCATAAGCGATCACAGGTGCGCCTGCCGCCTGCGCCTCCACGATCGCAATGCCAAAATCTTCCGCCGCCGCATAGACAAACGCCTTACACCGCTGCATTAAATCGACGACGACAGCTTCGGGTTGGTGTCGCAAAAACGTAATATTTTTGCCCGCAATGCTTTGCAAATGATGACGCTCGGCTCCGTCTCCCACCACCACCAGCGGCAAGCCAAGGCGGGTAAAGGCTTCGACAATCAAATCAACCCGCTTGTAGGGCACAAACCGCGACAGGACAAAGTAAAAATCGTCGCGCTGAGCGTGGGGCGAAAAACGGTCAATTGCAACAGGCGGATAGATAATTTTGGCAGAACGGCGGTAGGTTTTGTGGATACGGCGGGCGACATAGCGCGAGTTGGCGATGAAGTGATCAACCCGATTGGCGCTGGCTACGTCCCACAGCCGCAAGTAATGCAAAACCAACTGCGTTAAGCCTGCCTTCAGTCCGCGATTTAGCTTTGCGCCTTGCAAATACTGCTGCTGCAAATCCCAGGCATAGCGAATTGGCGTGTGAACATAGCAGATATGAAGCTGGTCGGCGCGAGTTGTCACTCCTTTAGCAACCGCGTGATTGCTGGAAAGAATCAGATCGTAATCCGATAAATCAAACTGCTCGATCGCCAGCGGCATCAGCGGCAAATAGTTGCGAAAGCGCGGATTGGCAAAGGGCAGTTTTTGCAGAAAGGAAGTGGTGACGGGCTTATGCTGGATAAAAAACTTCAGTTCGGGCGGCAAAAACTCGACCAAACTAAACAAATCCGCGTCAGGATACAGCAACAGCATTTGTTCAGCAACCCGCTCGGAACCCGCATAGGTGACGAGCCACTCGTGAACGACGGCAGTACGCATTTTGTCCTCCTCCTCACTTCCACTCACCACACCGAAATTTAGACAACCGAGATCCCTCAAAACCCCTGAAAAAGATATCTGTACGGGCAGGTTTAGCAATCGAACCATCCGTTTGCCCCAAAGACTTTGGCAAAACCTGCCCCAACCCAGCGAGAAATTTTTGCTCAGTGAATCTGAACATCCGGCTCATAGACCATCAAATCACCAGGCTGGCAGTTGAGGGCTTTGCACAGCGCGTTGAGGGTGTCTTCATCAATGCGGGTCAGCCGTCGCCGCACCTTCAGCCGAGAAACCGAAGTTGGATGCATTCCCATCAGGCTGGCGAGTTCTTTATTGCTGATGTCTCGCTCAGCCATCACAACGGCCAGTCTCCAGTGAATCAAGGTTTTACCGCTGAGTTTTCCACCCTTGAATTGACAGGCAGATGCTACCACTTCATGCGCTGTACTGTTCAAAAATAGACATTTGATGTCTATAAATAGACCGTAGCGGTCGCATAAAAGCATGATTTGACTTATACTAATTCTGGAAAACAAAAAGCGATCGCCCTTTCTACACAAGAACGATCGCCTGCTATTTATTGGATTGAACTCATGATACCAACTTCAACCACCGTTTCGGATCTGCTCCGAGCGCCAATTCCTGATGCGCCTGTGGGCAAATTTCCCGTCCGCATTCTCGTCTGCGGCATCCCGGAAGGCGTGAATCAAGTCG
The DNA here is from genome assembly GCA_012033495.1 of Cyanobacteria bacterium RM1_2_2. Classification (GTDB taxonomy): domain Bacteria; phylum Cyanobacteriota; class Cyanobacteriia; order Elainellales; family Elainellaceae; genus Elainella. Next base: position 18,879 of record JAAUQT010000061.1, read on the forward strand.
TTTACCAACTGCATCTGCTGGGCTTTGCGGAAGTGGGGGCGTGGAGTCCGCCGTTGCCGTCGCCCATTACAGGAGAAGTGATCCGGATTTTGACGCGCTACTTCCGAGCCGATGTGTTGAGCTAGTAAATCCAATCGCCTCTGGTTGCCCTGGCTGGAGGCGATTGGGCTGCCTTAAGTCAAAGAATTCGTCTAGCCTCAAGACAAAACTTGGCAACACTTCCTCGCCTGACAAGCTTTCCGGCGAATTTAACACTTCTGCTGACTGTCCTGGACGGTAAACCTCAACACGCTGATTTTGAGGATCGAGCAACCAGCCCAACTGTACGCCGTTTGCCACATACTCTCGCATTTTAGCTTGCAGCGCTTCTAAACTATCGCTAGCAGACCGCAACTCAGCCACAAAATCGGGCGCTAAGGGTGGAAACGAGCGGCGTTGCTCTGGGGTTAAGGCATTCCACCGCGCCAAACTGACCCAAGCTGCATCGGGAGAACGCTCTGCGCCATTGGGGAGCTTGAAGCAAGTCGAAGAATCGAACGTTAAGCCTGTGCTGTCTGCCTCTGCCCAAATTTCCAACCGCGCCGTGAGTTTAGAATTACGGTTGCCTGTTTCACCCCCGGTTGGAGACATAATTACCAAAGCTCCATCAGCCGTGCGCTCAAATTTGATCTCTGGATTCGCTTCACAAATGGCAGAGAAGGCTTCGTCGGTGAGTTGCCCAAGCGGATTGAGGTTGAGGGTAATGGCAGTCATAGCAAGTATCTCAGCAGCGCTTCTCTCAGTCTAAGGGTAACGTCGGCAGCACTTGCCAACAAAATGTGATGCAAATTTAGATTCGACATGGATCGCCAGATGGGGGATGTAATCCGGTTTGAATCCATAGTCGTCTAGTGGCGCGAATGGAATCGCTTTCTGGATAGCGTTCATCATTGAGATCAAGACGAAGGCATGTGGCACGACCGACTGGGGTGACACCTTGAATCACAGTGCCACCGTCGATCCAGACAAAATGTTCTTCCCACTTTTGCTGGCGTGGATTGAATAGAGGAATCACTGTTTGAGTTTCTGGATCAATTCCTGCCACAAAGTTATAGCGCCTTTCGTTGCAGTGACGACAAGCCAGCGCCAGATTATCCGGATCGTCGGAGCCGCCCAGAGATTTAGGGATGATGTGATCAACCGTGAACCGATTTGCACTCAGGCGTTCTGAGGAATGACAATATTCACACAAGTAGTTTGCGCGTTCTCGGATGAGTTGCTTTTCTGCGTCACTGATTGGCATTTTGAGCCGCGATCATGGCGTTGATGTGCGTAAAGATTCGGTCTAATTCGCCAATTGCCTCTAGCTCTGCCATCTCATCGGGAGTGAGTTGGTCTGCCTTCCGCTTTTCTAGCAGCACTTCCATCCGCAACTGAAGCGGTTCACTGAACTTGAACAGTTTCCACTCGCCAACCTGCTCAATCCGAATCTCATGAATTAGAGCAGATGGTTTGTTTAGAGTTGTAATCATCGTTGATTCCTGAGAACGGATGGTCAAGCTTACCTGGGCTGTTCTACTCATCGTAAAGGATGAAGTAACCCACCTACCGCGTCACAGCAGCGGGGTCGAACAGCCAACCTTACATTTCAGGGTGATTTAAGTATTCTCATGCGGATGCGGTTGTCTTCAATAACACTGAAATGTCCTGCCCAATCTGTGCGAGATGAGATTACAGCCATAACTTTCCGTGCCACCATTGCACCTGATGAGGCTTGAACCCGAAATAGGATGATGCCGCTACTGGCAGGTAATCGAGAACGAAAAGCTAGCTCACCGAAATCTTTGTCAAAGGTCAGCAGAATTCGACCGTCAGCCTGGGCACGTTGAAGAACTTCTGGATCGGTAATACCGGGTGCGTTAGTCCGAATCCAGACGACATCATGATCTGCTGCTCGAAGGGCTTCTACTGCATCGGCTGGAAAGTTTTCGTTGGCGAGGAAGCGCATGGCTTACGCAGGAAAGGCATAGACTTTTTCTGCCTTGAGCGTGGCGCTTGCGTAACTGAGGCAGGCTTGAATGTCTTCGAGAGTAATGCCGGAATAATTGCGGATGATTTCGTCGGTTGTCCAGCCTTGAGCAAGCAAATCAATCACAAATTCAACGGCAAGGCGAGTACCTTTGATGATGGGTTTACCCACCAAAATGTTTGGATCGAGGGTAATTCGGGCTTGCCAATCCATAGGGTTGATTGAAAAGGGTTGATTGAAAAGGGTTGATTGAAAGCAGTTGCTCTCATTTTACGGTCTCAAACCTTGTTCTTACCGCTGCAAACTCTTTGCACTCTAGCCTATCGCGTCACAGCAGCGGGGTCGAATAGCCAACCGTCGCTGATCAGGACTGTTCGAGTCTGTCCAGAATTTTGGGTCAATTGAGCTTTCTGCCTTTGTTGCTTCCCGCCCGCGCACCGATGGATGGCTCGTCGAGAATGTCTGCCCAAAGCAGACCGGAAAAGGGTTTCAGTGCGCTTTAGCGTACTTTATGCCATTAGCCCGCAATTCATTCGCGGGTGAGTCTCATCTCCGCAAAATGATCGCGCAACAGCCGATGAATGAACCGATAGCGTTCCTTAATCTATTGAATTTCACACGATTCAGAGATGCCTGTCTCACTATTATTCTGGCTGGCCTTCTGACTGAGGATAACCTCGCCAGAGCCGTACTGCTGTAGAGGGCACAATCTGATTCGCTAGCATTTCCCACTCGTCAATCCAATATTCATCATCAATTGTTTGACTCGGATGATGCTGCTCTTCTTTGAGTAGAGCGAACACATGCAGACCTGTCTTGAGTTCTAGATAGCGTAGCTGTGGCTCGTAGCCGAGTTCAGTCAGCCCGTTGAGAACCTGAGAGGCTTGCTCAGCTTCACTCAAGTCAACGCCTAGAATAATTTGTCCTGGCTTGGCTCCTGGACGAATTTTTAAGCTGCTAATTTGCTCAGTGGCGTTCATATTTGCTCCTGCTTAGGTTTAAAGATAGCGCATCTTATTCGATCGAGTTCGCTTCAAAGATGCATCGATATTGCTGGTTTTTGCCCGACCGAATCCGGGTTGGTTGTTTGACCTGAATCAACTTAACGCCATCCTGTTGAGCTTTGATGCGACAAATCCGGGTTGCTTCCTCTGGACTGCTAGCTAAAATCGGCTCATCGTATCGATAAGGCTGCTCATCCTGATTTTCGGGATCGGTGATCATATTTGTGCTGTTAAACAGCAGAAGTTTATCAGAATTCTATGTCACCTCATCTCCGCAAACTCTTTGCACTCCAACCTATCGCGTCACAGCATTGGGGTCGAATAGCCAACCGTCGCCAATCATGGCTTCGAGTCGCTGGTTAAGGCGGGGCAGAAAAGCAGCAGGGTCGTTGAGTTGCTCTTGCGCGAACCACGCCTCGAAGTCTGCTTGAGTTTCAATGCCCTGCGTTTGGGCTGCGATAGATAACAGCTTCAAGCTGTCTTCTTGCAGTTGCGCGAGTTGGGGATGCTTTTCTCCCCGCACGTTGCACAACCAGCAAGCCATTGCCGCCAGCAGCGCTTCTAGCTCAACGCCTTGGGGTACAGCGTTGAACATATACCTGATCAACACAATCGCATCTGCTAAGGGTGCTTGAACTCTGAGGCAGAGCCAAATTGCCTGCGCTAAATAAACGAGGGCATTTGCTTCAGCCGTCGCGCCTAAATGATTCAGCACCGTCACCAGATCAACATAGGCTCTCACCTCCCCCAGCGCCTGAGCAACTTGTTTAAACAACTCCAATGCTTGTTGAGTCTCTCCCTGTCGATAAGCAACGGTTGCCATGTTGCCCAGCGTGACAGCTTTGCCTCGCACATCGCCAATCTGCTCATAGAGTTGGAGCGATTGCTGCCAGAGCTGCATGGCTTGCTCGATGTTGCCCTGGGCAGCAATGACTTGTGCCATGTTGCCCAGCGTGGCAGCTTTCCTTTCAATATCATCTTCAGGACAAGTATTCAGGGCTTGCTGATAGTGAGCTAGCGCTTCGTTCACCTGCCCCAGGACTGTTTCAGCACGGGCAATTGTACCCAGAATGCGATAATCCTGAAACACCGACAAGATATCCTGGCAGAGGTTGAGGGCTTCCACAAAGCGAGAGTTATTAACTTGATAAGCAGCAATCCGATCTCCCACGCTGACGGCAATTTCCTGTTCGTGTGCCAAAAGTCCTAATCGCACGATCCCTAGTCCGCGTTCTTCGGTGCAACTGTCTGCTTCGGTGTACCACACCCGATAAATTGTCTGTGCGGCTTGCTGCTGCGTGATTTGCCATTCCTCGGCGATCAGCACATTTGCTAGCAGCGGCTCCAAAATCGTCGGCACACGGTACTCTGGGGCTGCGTGGGTGGTGGCAGATTCTATCAGGCTGAGGTTGAGCAGCGGGATCAGGTCAATCGGTGGGTCAAGCACAGCATCTGCGATCTCTCGCGTCACAGGCAGCCGAAACACGCTCAGCTTAGCCAGCCCTTGCCGCTGTGGTTCAGTGAGGGCACTTAACAGCAGTTCTGCCAGCACATTTTCTCGGAAGTTCTGTTCGGTTTCCTCTAGCTGGCTTAGCAGCAAAGCCGTATCAACCTGGGGCTGTTGCAGCAGCTTCAGCAGCCATTCCAGCAGGCGCGGGTTGCCGTCTGCAATCGTGAGTACCTGCTTATACTGCGGATGCTTCTTCAGATCGGCGTAATCCGGCAGCAGCCGACACTTTTTGTCAATGTCCGACTTCTTCATCGGAGCCAACCGTTCCACATGCAAATGGTGTGGCGGCAACGGGCAGAGATAGCGACAGGTGACAATCAATCGGCTCACCGCAGCGCTAGCTTCCAGAGCGGCGTTCAGGGTCGCCAGAATGTCGTAAGCTGTGGTGACTAGATTCAGCGACCCATCTGCAACGGCAGCTTCAGGAATATTTTGCTCAAAGTCGTCTAGCACCAGCAGCAGCGGGCGATCAAGGGCTTCAATTGCCTCAAAGAAATTCTGCAAGCGCCCTTTCAGCGTCACGCCCGGCTGGTTCAAAAGCTCCGGGATTTGCGGAAACTGCTCATAGTGACGAGACAGCTTTTGCAGCAAGGTTTGCTCAGTCAACACGCCCACCAACACCACCTGCTGCATGGTCTGCCGTTGCATCCGCATCCGCCGACACAGCCGCGCCGCCAGCGTACTTTTGCCCAGACCGCCCATGCCTTGAATAAACACACCCGTTTGCTCGCTGGTTTCCTTCAGTGCTTTAAGGCAGCGCTGCAACGGTCGCCGCCGCCCCACAAACCCATACTGGCTGGCAACTTTCACCTCGTCTTGGGCATCCAGAAATTCTTGCTCTGCCTGGATTGGCTTCAGCTTCTCGCGTCCAATTGTCCGCAGGGGTGTCACCAATTCTGCCAGCGGGCGCGAATCTCGATAGACGCGCAGCAAATGCCAGTCAGGACACTGGGCTTGCAGCATTGCCGCCACTGTTGCTTGAATTGCCCACTCCACCGAATCGCCCGCCGCCAATGCTTTATACAGCGCCTCTGCCGCCACAATCGCCGTCGTGTCATACACCGGACGCGCCCAACCTAACACCATCGGCACTCCCGCCTGCACCAACGCCTGCGCCATTGAGGGTACGCTACCCTGATCGGGCACTTCTCCGGTGTGGCAGCCCGACAAAAACACTAGCTTCGGAAACCGATTACCAAACGCTCTCGCCAAATCTGCAACGGTGGTTAACTGCAATCCGCCCACATCATCTTCCGTCACAAAACAGGGCGTATGGTCAGGAATCGGCGCTGCCTGAATCTTGGCTCTCAGGCTGCCATAGTCCTGCTCGGTAAAAATCAAGCCGTGCCCGGTGAGGTGAAACACATCAAAATAACCCTGGGGATAGAACCGCACCAGATTAGCTAGCTCCTGCACCGAACCGCTTTCTTCCACCACAGGCAACAGCGGCTGATCGCGGGTCGCTTGCAGAATATTGGCTTCTTCCTGCTCATACTGCAAATCAGCAATGCCCGGATGTTCCGGTGAAGTAGCCATCAACAGTAAATGCAGCGGTCGATTTTCGGGTTGGGGTGGTTCACTGAGATTGCTTTGCCCCATGCGTTGCTGCACGACGCGAATTGGCGGCATCGTTAACAGTTGCTTTTTTAATAGAAACTCGCCCCCATCATGCAGCAGTTCCCACGGCAAATGCGCTAGCCGCAGCCCAATTCGATCGGTGTCGCGGTTCAATGCCTGCACTTCACGAGACTGAATTAAATCAAACATCAATACCTGCGGCATCCCGTCGTTGAAGACTCGCCGCAGCCAACCTTCTGAGCCATCCAGCCAACGATATAGCCGCTGCCCCATCTGCACCAGTTCATCGGGCAAATCATAAAACTGCCCCCAAGCATTCTGGGGTCGTCCGGTGTAATAGCAGCGCTCGCACTCTTCAATCAGCGTCAGCAGTTCCGGCTGTGACAGTCGCCGCACTCGATCACCACAGCGCAACTCAAAATGCTGTTGACTTAAATCAAAAGTGAAGGTAGCAGGCATGGTGAGATGCTCAAAACAGGGAGAGTTGCCGCTACCCTAACCCAACCTAATCTACTTCCGCAACGCTTTCGATTCAGCGCCGCAATTCGGGAACGCTAGGGCAACACTCGATTGCATAAAAGGACAATCACCATGCCCTACCAACAGCAATTCTAAATTCAAATTTTGACAGCAGGAGCAAGTGAGGAGAGGATGGAGGTCTGTAAGCGAAAGCAGCCAGATGAAACCCCTCCCCCTCAGTTTTGCGGTATTGCTGGGCTATCTTTGCCAA
>JAAUQT010000062.1 GCA_012033495.1 Cyanobacteria bacterium RM1_2_2
GGCGAGCCTGTCATCCTTGATCCGGCAGTATACTTTGGCGATCGAGAGGTGGATTTGGCGATGAGCCGTTTGTTTGGCAGCTTTCCAACGGATTTTTATCAAGCTTATAACGCCGCTTTTCCCCTAAAAACGGGCTATCCACAGCGCCAAACGCTCTACAACCTCTATCACATTCTGAATCACTTCAATTTATTTGGCGGCGGCTATGAGCGGCAGGCAAACCAAATGATTGCTGACTTGCTCAATGCTTAGCCTTGCGCCTTAACCTTGAAACTAAAAATGGGGTAGACAGATAGAGGAGGAATGTAGCTCCTTCCATCTATCTGTCTACCCCTTGCTTAAGCCAAATTCAAGTTGTTAAGTCAGCGGTTGTTTAAGTCAGCGATTCTAGATAATCCCGAACACGATTGCGGCGCTTGGGCTGTCTGAGCTTTTGCAGCGCTTTGGCTTCAATCTGCCGTACTCGCTCGCGAGACAAATCGAGTGCCCGTCCGATTTCTGCCAGAGAGTAAGGTTGACCATCTCCTAAGCCAAACCGCATTTGAATCACATCCCGCTCCCGGCTGGTGAGGTCGGTGAGGAGCTGCTGTAAGTCACGATGGAGCGCTTCCCGCATCAGCGTTTCTTCTGGTGAAACATCTTCGGTTTCGAGCAAGTCACCCAGTTCTGTATCCCGCTCCTTGCCGACTTTGGTTTCCAACGAGACAGCACGGGGAACCCGCAGCAGCACTTCCCGCACCGCAGGTGCAGTCATTTCTAGCTCGGCTGCAATGTCTTCAATCGTCGCTGTGCGTCCTTTCTCCTGAGAAATTTTGCGCTGAGCTTTTTTGATTTTGTTCAGCTTCTCGGTAATGTGGACGGGTAGACGAATTGCGCGGCTTTGGGTGGCAATCGCTCGTGTGATCCCTTGCCGAATCCACCAGTAGGCATAGGTACTAAATCGATAGCCCTTGGTGGGATCAAATTTTTCGACTGCTCGCTCCAAGCCAAGGGTTCCTTCCTGAATCAGATCCAGCAGTTCTAAGCCGCGATTTTGATACTTCTTAGCCACAGAAACGACCAAACGCAGGTTGGCTTTGATCATGTGATCTTTTGCCTTCGTGCCTTCAACAATCATTTGCTCTAGCTCAGGGACAGGCATCTCTGCCAGTTCTGCCCAACGTCGCTTACCGGTTGCTTGGATGGGCTTTAGTGCCGCAACCTCAACGCCTGCTTCCGTTGCCCACCGCTCCCAGGAAGGGCGATGTCCCAGCAAGGAAGTGAGGCGATCGTGAGCTTCAATCAGCCGCACATATTGACCAATTTCAGCATCGGTAGGGGCGGCATCATTACGCAACTCCACCAGCCGCATGTAGCGCTGAACCCTTTGAGCCTCTGAAACTTCTTCGTCTCGTCCAAGAAGACGCACTCGCCCAATTTCCTGGAGGTAGAGCCTGACTAAATCTGTTGTGCGCCGCCCTGCACTACGACTGAAATTGGCATCTATGTCCGATTCCACATCTTCCGTGTCCTCTCTCTCCAGCGCAGCGTCTCTAGACGCATCGTTGAACTGGAACTGCATCGCATTGGATGGCTCGTCGTATTCGGGATCAGCGTAAAAAGGTTTGGCTGGCATATGCTTATCTCGATTGCTCCAGGTAACAAGGGGGCTGTATCAGTGCCTGCTGTTAGTATTCCCACGGTCAAGGCTTTAATCACTAAGACTGGGGAAGAAGGCTGAATGTTTCATAAACAGGTTCAGCAGCAAACAGTTCTGCTATTGACTCTCAACCAGAGAAGGCTTCCTTGATTGGGGTAGTACATTCATCTACATCACTTGTATCGTCATTTCCTGATGCAGTTCTTGAATTGTTGATAGGGTTTGCATCAAGCTGGGGTGAAGTTTCAGTAGAAACGAGGGATGTAGTTACAGTCAAACAATTGGTGCTGCTGGTTTTACATAGCTCACACAGAACTGCGCTTATGCAGTTTTGCTCTTTTCCGTCAAGATTGCTGAATCGCAGGATGAATCTGGAAGATTTTCAACCAACGCTTCACCTGCTCAATGATGAGACGCTGCCGAGCGAAGGTTCGATGGTTTCGTTTCTGGGCAGCAGAGAGTTGCTTGCTGCTAGGTTTCTTGTGGGGCAGACGGGCAGTGGCGTGTTGCTTTTGAAGACCTTGATAACTTTTGTCTTGTCAGCTTTTTTGTCTTGTCAGATCTTGCTTTGTTGAGCAGCAAAATGAACCCCAACAGGCTTGAAAGAGCGTGAAATCGCGTTGTCGTCCGTTGCAAAAGCCGGTACAAACTCCTAAGAAATTAGCTTTTCAATGAACATAACTACTTATGTAGTCTGTATCATATGAAGCAAAGCTAATTTCTTTCATCCTGATGGCGAGAGCGCGTGTGGATTGCTAGCAAATTATTGTTATGCGCTTAGTCATCTACAATTCTTGGGTGTCTTCTAAACTTCATCTCGAAATGCAAATTGAACCATACACTCCTCGGCATCTTGATGCTACTGTTCGTCTTTCGCTTCGGGCATGGACTCCAGTTTTTGAATCAATTCAGAATGCGATGGATGCTGACGTGTATCAAGCTTTCTATCCCGGTAATTGGTGTGTGAGTCAGCAAAAAGCGGTCGAGGATGTCTGCTGCCGAAGACATAAAGGTGTGGGTTGCACTCGATGCATGTTCCACTGTAGGTTTTGTCGCTGTTAAACTAGACCCCGAATCCAAGATGGGCGAGATATACATGGTCGCTGTTGATCCAGACTTTCAAGGTCACGGCATTGGCAGCACTCTGATAGAATTTGCTCTTGCTCAGATGAAAGATGCTGGGATGTCGATTGCGATGGTCGAAACTGGAGGCGATCCAGGTCATGCTCCAGCGCGTCGCACCTATGAAAAATTAGGCTTCGGGCTGTGGTCAGTTGCTCGATACTTCAAGAAACTCTAAGTGCATAGATTCGGTTACAACGACGATTCTGAAATAGTGCGCGATCGCCTAACCCATGAGCGGAATTGACCGAGACATTACTCCTGATCCCCGACCAAGCCTGATTGATCGCCATTTGCCTAACACCCCTCAAGTCCAACGACTGCTCCGAAGAGAAGGCAGGGTGCATGTCTTCAACGATCTCGAAACCCTAAAACGGGTTACGCAAGCTATTATCGCAGGCGGAGAGCGCACCGGAATAGAGGATGAAGACGATGATTACGAACGATATGGACTCTACTTTTCCGAGCCTATCGGCTACATAATTAGAGCAGATGGGAGCCAAACTCCTCTTTATTAGGGTGAGATCAAAATTGTGAAAACAACAGGTGAGTATCATGCAATCCCACGCACCAGCCCCCGCAGAACAAGCTAAAAACTGGAAATTTCTGGAACTCTGGGTCGATTCAGTTCTTTTCCCACCTAAAATCCTCATGCTCGTGGGTGATCAAGACGGCACTTGTCGTATTTTTAATCCTGCATCTGACTATAAGCTCGTAGTCACTCATTCCAACTATGAAGCTGCTCAAGAATGGCTTCTTGAAGATGAATATGAACGGGTTAAGGGGCAACTTTTGGCTGAAGAAGTTTTTTAGCAGAAACGCCGCATAATGACCCCAATGCACCGGAACAAAGTCAAGTAATCGGTGAGTTGCAAGGGATATCTGTGTCCGGTGATTGGGGGCGTTGTACAGAGTCGTTCTGCATTATGCAGCACTGTACTGGACACCTTTCAATGACAATTGGCATCTTGAGACGAATTTTCATACATCGCCAACTGAACTGAAAATCAGTAAAAAATCAGTAAATCAGCTTACCGCGCTACCAACACATCCGAGCGTCGCAGGACTGCCATATCCTTGGCGTCGAGTTCGGCAGGAGTGCCACTACGAATCAGTTCGGCAAAGTCTTCGTTAGGAACCATGATGCAGAGGGCATACAGCCGATCGGAACCCGTATTCTCGATGACGTGCGTGCCAGTGGCGGGCACAAGAATACTGTCTCCGGCAGCGATTGGAACAGTTTTGCCATCGCAGGTGGCCAAGCCTTCGCCTTTGAGCACAAAGAACATTTCCACTGCCAACTGATGCCGATTGGGGGGAGTTTTGCCGCCCACATCAAAAATTTCAACGCAGTAGGTCAGCGACATATTGGCAGTTGTGGAGTCAAACACAATCGCCAGTCGGTTGGTGTCGCTGGGGCTAATCCGGTAGGCTTGGTAGTCTCTGGGAGTTTTGATCACCGGAATCATGCAAGTTGGAGAGTTCATAAAAGCATTCCTAATCCAATTTGATCAATGAGGTAAGGTAAACACAAAACTAGTTGATCCCCGCAATCAATGCTGTTGAATCACTCACAAAACCAAAACACTGATTGACGTTATAAAAAGTGGCTTGCAGGCAATAGTCAGGTGAGGTGGTGGCGGTGCAGTCGCGCAGCAAAATGCAGTCGTAGCCGAGAAAATTCGCGTCTTGCAACGTCGTCATTACGCACTGATCGGCATTAACGCCCGCAAAAAACAGCGTCGTTTTGCCCAAATTCCGCAGAATGCTATCGAGCGGTGTATCCCAGAAGCCACTCATGCGGTATTTGTCGATGCAAATATCAGTGGGATCAATGGTCAACTCCTCAACAACCGCCGCCGCCCAGCTATTTTTGATCAGCACTGGAGCGCCGTTTTTCGGTAACGGATCGCCCAACCCAACCCCCTCACCCGTGGGATTATAGACATGAAGCGCCGCCGGACTGATATTCAGCAAATCGGGACGGTTGCCCCAGTTGACCCAGAGAATCGGCATTTCGACGCCCCGCAAGATGGGCAGCAAGGCTTGCAGGGGTTCAATTGGAGTTCGGGCTGGAGACACATCGACGCCAATGTGAGCCAACCAACCGTCGGGATGGCAGAAATCATTTTGCATATCGACAATCACCAGCGCGGATTTTGCCAGATCGAGGCGCAGCATTTTGGTGGCGGTGGGCAGCGTGATGACTTGCAGCGGCAAGGGCGGACGAGTCAGGTCGGCATTTTTGCTATCTACCCGCCACACATTGGGGGCAACTCCCAGCGATTGCAATCGGTTCATAAAACATCCTCAAAACGAGTCATGCTCAAATCAGGCAATGCTCAAATCAGATCATGCTCAATCAGGCAATGCCCAAATCATATCGGCTCAACGGCTAAATTCTGTCATGCCGAATTTCATGCCAACTTTGCATTCGCTGCCTGAAACAAACAAGCCCAATCTCCAACAGCACATTGATTTTCGGTTGCATTGGTTTCTGTCGTCACCGCAAGGCTAACATTTCGAGCTTCAGAATGTTCTAAGGCTGCGATGCACAAGGCCGCGACATCTGCGGTGCTAACCTGCCCTGTCAGCGATCCCTGCTCGACGCGCAAAGGCTGCCCTCCGGGGGTTTCTGTGAGTTGGGTGGGGCGAACGATCGTGTATGGAATGCCGCTTTGCTGTACGAGTTGCTCCAATGGCTCGGATGGTTCTGCTTGTGGGATGACCAAGACAAACTTTGAGTTGACTCCCGGTCGGTAGGCGCGAATTGAGCTAAGTTGAAGCTGAAAGGCTCCCGCTGCAAATCGTGGGTTCAGCGCCCCGTCATATTCAAATTTGCTCAGCATCACTTGGAGTGCCGTCACCTGCGCCGGATCGAAGGCCCGATCGCTCACGGTTTTGGCGCGAAAGACGGGAATCAACGCCGAGAAGGGAATGGGAACAGTGATCCACTGATTGGCAACCGTGTCGAACGAATAGCAGTAGGCGATACCATCCCAACGGGTTTCTGTCCGCAGCATGAACTTGTAGCGGTTTCCATCTCCCTTGACCCGCAGTGCGATGCCGTCAAATTCAGCTAAATCCAACGGCGGCTCAAAATTGCGCGTCCGAATTGAGGCAAACCCACCCGAATTTGCGGTAGAAACAATGCCTGAAAACTCTGCTACACCGTCCTTTAGCTGAATGCCGCTTTCACTCACGCCACCCATCACCACATCATCTAGCGCTCCCCAAATTTCTTCGAGATCAGCAGGGGGTTGGGCAAAATTGAAGATAGGCTGATACGCTAGGTTCAGCAGGTTAAGATTCTGCAACCATGTCTTGAGGGTTTGTTCTCTAGCCCATTCAGCGGTATCGGCGCAATAAATTCCTGCTGTTACTGACTCAATCCCTGCTGAAACCTGAGACAAATCAGTCTCGATGACTGCCTGCACCGCGTAGCTGCGTTCCAATTGCTGTACCACCTGTTGCCCTACGCGACCTGCGGCTCCTGCGACCAAAATCATTTCTGTCCCTTGTCGAGTTTCCCTTTCCGTAGCGGCGGTCATGACTGTGCGAGCGACTTTGGGATCGGGACGGCTGCCAAACCACTGTTGAAACCAATCCACGCTGCTTAAAAATGGGATGGCTCCAAAAAAGGAAAGCGTTTTAACGAACCGTCCTAAGTTCCACTGTCCTGAATGGTATGGATCGGAATGATGTGGATTTGAAGTCATGGTTTGCACTTGCCAGAACTAAAAGATTTCCTGTGAGACGTATTTACCTTACAGCATGACAGCTTTCCAGCCTGATAGCCTGTCTGGATGCTTAAATTGAGCTTCAGGAAAAAGCCTGCTTGATGCTGTAGTTGTAACTTGATCCAGCCCTGCGACGAATGACTGAAGGGGTGTGAAGGCTCTGTCACTTTTGTAAGTGGCACAGTCGGCTGATTTTAGATTGGTGCTTCAAGAAAGTCAGGGTTAAATGGCTGTTCATCGGTGTGCTGATTCTTTCTATTGCAAGAGTGACGAAATCATTGCTGATCGATACATCAGCTACTTAAAATTGGAATAGCTTCAGGTTGAACCAGGGTTTGGCAGATCGGCTTGGAGCATCCTACCTCGAATGTTCAAGACCTGAATATTTGAGACAGCGGTCAGACAAAATCAGGGCATGAGCGTCACTCGGCTGAGCAAAAGGATCAAGGAGCATTACGAACCAGTTTTGTAACTGGCACAGGGTGGCCAACTGAGGTAAATCAGTGATTGCAGGTTTCCCGGTGTGATTAGTATCCAGATCAAGAAAGTGGGACTCAGCGCAATCAATCTGAGTTTGCTCAGCAGTAAATTCAAACCAAGAGTGAATCAAGGGATAAAGCGGTGAAGATGCGGAGATTGCTACTTTCAAGTTTTGTTGCGATCGCAGCGGTCATGGCGACAGGCTATGGGGCGTTTGAGTATTGGGTGAACCTGAAAACTAACACGCTGCCAAAAACTGTGACGCAGGGCAAATTGGCAGAAATCGCTGCGGCTGACGTAGAACAGGTCGTTGACCTGGCCTCCTGGCTGAATCAATCCCCTCTGCCTTGGCACCAACAGCAAGCCGATCGCTTCCAGGATCTTGCTGAGGTGGCTGAAGCGGCCCAAGAGAGCTTCGGTCGGGCGAGAGTGAGCCAACTCCAAGTTGGGCAACTGCTGACCCTTCAGCAAGAAATGGAGGACTATATTCAGCGCTATTCCGACTATGCGGATGCGGTCGAGCTACAGGAAGAACTGCCCGCAGTCCGTTCGCTGGTTACGTTCTACCCCATTATTAAAACCTCTGCTGGTGAGCGTCCGGTGAAGTCGGCTTTGCAAACCTCACGGCGCGGTGCAACCCTGGCTGCCTTGGTGATCCGCAAACCAACCGAAGCGACGCTGGCGGCGGCTCCTAGTGTTCCAACGCTCTCCTGGACAAAAGCCGAAAACGATGTGTTGTTTGACTATGCTCAAGCGCTTCAGGTGGCTGAACGGGAGCGAATTGGCAATGACGATCGGCTGAAAATTGGGCGACAGGTTTGCGCCTGGCTCGATTCTGGACAGGGCTACTGGGGCGTGCGCTCTTTGTTTGACTCTAGCTATAGAGGCATGGTTCAAGGCAACTACTACCATAACCGCGACGTTTATATTCAGTTTGGAGCAGAGCGCCTGTGTCCGCAGCATATGGCTAGCCTAGTGCGCCCACCTGAACCCACCGATATTCAAATTGCTAAGGTTCCCACTCCGGTGTCTACTCAAGTCACCAGCACCGCCAAGAACTGGAACCCTACCCCCGCCCGGAGTACGCCCCATTGGACGGCTGAAGTGCCATCGCCTCAACTGGGGAGCGGAGCGCCCTATATCGAAGTCTTGCCCATCGCACCAGGAGGCATGATGCCGCCGCCCGGCTTCCCTGGAGGAATTCGTTAGATTAAGCTCAACGTTGGTGATACAATCAGCGGGTAAAGCTAGGGGTGCCTGATTCAGTCAGGCTGAGATCATACCCTGAGAACCTGAGTCTGGGTCATACCAGCGGAGGGAAGCGTTGATTGATGCCATCTGCCAACAGAATCTCCAAACTGTGAGTTGTGCTCTGATCGGTTGAGATGAAGCGCCTAGGGCGTTTGTTCCTGCAACTTGTTGTGAGGCAACGACCAGCATCGGTTTTAAATCCAGGATCAGGCTGAAGGGAGCATTGCTCCGTTGGGCCTAATTTTGGGTCGGTGGACTCGCCTCTAGCAGAATGTCATACCATTTTGGATTTTGGATTGGCGTTCGCGCAGCGTTGCGCTAGCAACTTTTGGATTGGGGAAGCTTCGCATAGCAATAGTTTCAGCCTGCGAACTGCTGCGTCCTCTGTTTAAATCGGTATCACTTTCTAGAGGAAGCTAAATCATGTCTACTGGAGCCGTTGCGCTGCTGGTTACGTTAGTCACCGCAGGCGTGTTTGCCTTACTGGGATTGCTGCACGCCAGTAAGCGCACCATCAATTTAGAAGATTACCTAGTGAGCCGCAATCGATTTGGCTGGGGAATGGCAGTTGCGACCATTGTGTCTTCAGCAATGGGGGTGTGGATTTTATTTAGCCCACCTCAAATCGGAGCCACCAGCGGCATTGCCGGAATTTTGGGCTACTGTCTTGGCTCGGCCGCTCCGATGCTGCTGCTAACTCGGTTGGGGCCGCGGCTGCGGCGGTTGATGCCGACCGGACACTCGCTGAATGAGTTTGTGCTCTATCGGTTTGGCAATGTTATGTATCTGCTCACGCTGGCCGTGATTGTGTTTTATATGTTCATTTATCTGGCAGCAGAGTTAACGGCAATTGCGAAAGCGGTGCAAATTCTGGCAGATGTGCCGCTGGGTTGGACGGCATTGGTGGTCATTACTGCGACTTTCATTTACACCACCTACGGCGGACTGGATGCCACGATCTTCACAGACGCAATTCAGTTTGTGGTGATTGTGCCGCTGCTGTTGGCGAGCGTGATCGTGGCGGTGATTGGCTTGGGCGGTTGGCAGGCGGCGATTGCGCCCGTTCAGTTAAATGCACCAGAACTGTTGTCGTTGGCAAATGTAGACGGCATCAAAATGGGAGCAAGCCTGTTTATTGCGATTGTGGCGGCGGAGATGTTCAACCAAAGCAACTGGCAGCGGGTTTATGCTTGCCGGACTGATAGCACCGTCAAACGAGCATTTTCGGCTTCCACGCTGGCGATTCTGCCGATGATTTTGCTGGCTGGCATTCTCGGACTGTTGGCAATGCATTTTGGTTTCAGTGACGACCGCGCCTTCTTTTCGCTCATCCAACAGCTTTCGCTGCCGCTGTGGATTGTTATGGTAGTGCTGGTGCTGGCGTTGGCGTTGGTGATGAGCACCCTTTCTTCGCTGCTCAACGGAATTGCGAGCGTTCTCACGGTTGATCTGATTCGGTTGTTTCCGCAAATGCAGTCGAGCGGCTTGTTACGAGCTTCGCGTACCTTAACTGTAGCCATCGGCATTCCTGCAATTGTGATCGCTTCTCAAGGCTTTGATGTGCTCTATTTATTTCTCCTCGCCGATCTCGTTTGTGCCGGAGCATTCTTCCCGATCGTGTATGGCTTCTATTCCCAAAAGCTGACGGGCAATGTTGCGTTTTGGAGTGCCGTGATCGGGATTGCAGCCGGAGCGCTATTCTTCCCCAAACCCGACTTTACCCCTTGGCTGAGTCTACCGTTTGCCGGTGATTTGCTGGTCAGTTTCACCGCGCCTGTGCTGGTTTCGGCTGCGATTAGCCTGGTTTGCAGCACTTTCGCTAACCCGCAACACCGATTTGATTTCGATCAGCTTCAAAATCAGGCTCACAGCTATGCAGAGCGAGATTTAGCCCGTGTGAAGATAACAGAATAACGCTTGGCAGAGCATCGGAGTGAACATTGCCCCATCTTGCCCGCCTGATCTTTACTGCCTGGTTCTACCCAGAGTGGTGCCTCGCTGCTCAGACGTGCTCCTCCTAATGTGCGCTAGGATCAATATCAATCTTTGCCAAGGCAAGACGATAAAAGCAGCAGAGTTACGAAAGCAGCCAAGATCGAACATCCCCTAATTATGTTCCGCAGGATAATTTTATGACTTCAGCAGGTTCTTTCAGCGATCGATACTTTACTTTGATTGATCAAATCGTCACCATCACGCTGAAAGGACAGTTGCGATCGAAGGAACAGATTTATCAGCAGTTGGTGAAAGAAATTGAAAGTGGTACGGGCGAAGTGTTTGAGCGGTGTTTATCCCAACGGCTGGAAACCACCAAAACTCAGGTAGAGACAGCAGTTGATGAACTGAAGCAGGCACGCGCTAGCCGTAGCCTCCGAGCAATGCAGGCAATTCAAGGAGAGTGGGAGCGCTACCAGAAAGAGCAGCAGTCTACAGGGGCAATCGACAGTGCCAAACGTTCGATTCTGGCGGCTCCTAGCGGCGAACGGTTCACCGTTTGGCTCGGCTATGTAGATTTGAATCAGGAAAATCGGCTTAACTTTGAGGCGCTGAAGCAGTTGGTTAAGGCGCTCGATAAAGCAGTCGCAGATCAAGCAGATCAAAACAACCCCGAACTCACGCCGGAAATCCAGCAACTGACTAGCGGAATTCGGCAAGGCATTGAGTCCTACCAGAAGCTAGAAGATGCCTTGATTCGCTGGATTTATGAAGTTCCGACTGCAATCGGATTTGAGGGTACACCAACGGTCAGCGGGCCATGGAAACTTTGGGCAGAGCGGGTTGAACGGGTTCCCAAACGCTTGTTCCAAACCATTGTAGAGCGTCAGTCGGTGGCAGAAGCAATCCGGCGGCAGGCTGCGCTTGCCCCGCGAGACTGGGTGGAACTGGTGATTTTGCTGCAATCGTTACAGCGAGCGTTGGTGGCATGGTTTGAGAAGCAGCCCTACGACTCTAAATGGGGCACTCAACAGTCGGTTGCAACTTTCCTCACGTTTGCCGCAATTTGGTGTGAGCTACTCAATGGCTTCAGAGATGCCGCGAGTTTAAGCAGTGCCGATCGTCAGCAATTATCTCAAGGATGTTTTTTGGCGTTATTGCAAACGTTACGCGGTTTTTCACAGCAGCCCTATTTCCCTTTGTATGGCGGCATATTTGCTCTGCTCTCAACAGATTACCTCAAAAATGCCCTCACCTATCTGGATGAGCCGCTCAAGCGAGTTGAAGGAACCCAGGAGAAAGCCAGAATTTTGACACTGTTGGGCTATTCGCAGCGGGCATTTGGGCAGTATGAGCGAGCGTTGGCATTTCACCAAGAGGCGCTGGAAATTGCCCGCACTGCTGACGATCAGCCTTGCGAAATTGCTAACCTCAATCATCTTAGCCGCATTTATTTAGCTCAGAAGAACTACGGAGAGGCGATCAACCACAGTCAGCGAGCCTTGATTTTGGCGCGGCAAAAGGGCGATCGATTGGGAGAAGCCAATGCGTTGACGAATTTGGGCTACAGCGAAGTGTTAGCCGCCCGCGAACTGGAACGCATGGATAGCGATAGCTGCGAGATGGCAGTCAGCTATTTGCAGCAAGGGTTGCAGCTATCGGAGAAGTTGGGCGATCGGCAGAGTCAGTCGCTTTGCTACAACAGTTTAGGCATTGCTTACGTGATTTTGGAACAGCCGCAGGTGGCAATTCCCTTCCTAGAAAAAGGCGTGCAGGCAGCGCTGATGTCGGGCGACTTGTATCTGCAAGGTCTGAATTTCGCCTATTTGGCAGAGGCACATCACGCCCTCGCCGAACGCGAAAAAACGGCTCTGGCGGCGTTTTTAGGAATGTACCTGCTGCATCAAATTGGCGCGATTGAGTGGCGACAACCTGCCGGACTGCTATCCATTATGCAGGGACAGATCGGAGAGTTGACCTTTGAGCAACTGCGCCGACAGGTTCGTTCAGAAGTGGTAGCGGTGATCGGCGTGGATGGATATGATCATTTGCCGACGCTCCTAGGGGAATACAAAGGCTCGATGGGTAAGGAATGAGTATAAAAATCCTTACTTTTTCCAAAGTTGCTAATGTTAATGCCAGTGTGATCAATCATAACTTTTACTGCCTCTACCGCTTGAATCCTTTAAAGCGGCGCTTGCCCTATTCATATATTGCATAAGGGCTGAATCAACAGATCCTTGACTAGCAACTTCGACTCCTTCCTGCTGATACATCTGATTCAAGGATTGCTCGATTCCAGAATCGCTGCCAGTGAATTCTGCAATCAGCGATCGCCAGCGCTTTGCTAAAATTTGTACTGATTCGCTGGTCGGAGCCGTTCCATGTTCCATTTCTGTGCGAACTTGCTCAATCAACTCCTGCCATTCCTGCTCGACTTGCCGAATTCGCTCCTCACCTAGCAGCTCTCCTCTGGCTTTCAGATACTCTTGCTGTTCTGGAGTGTAATATTTTCCAACCATTGTTGTGACCTCAATTAACTGGATAAATTCCTGGATTGAGATTGCTTCGGTAGATTGCAATTGATTAGAGATTGCCTCTAAGTGTGCATAAAGCTGCTGCTGCAAGGTAATTTGCTCGTGCAGTTGGGACAGATGCATCTGCACGACACGATGAGGTGAAAATTCACGCTGATCTAAACACTCGCGGATCTGTTCCAGGGAGAAGCCAATTTGCCGCAGTGACACGATTTGCTGTAAGCGGATAATGTCTTTCTCGTCATACAGTCGATACCCTGCTTCTGTGCGGTGAGAGGGGGAGAGCAAGCCAATCTCATCGTAGTAGTGCAATGTCCGTACCGAGACTCCTGTTTGTTTCGCCAGATCGCCTACTTTTAATGCAACCGATTGCATTCACATCCTCCTTCCCCATTAGAGACCATCTCAATATGTGGATGCATCTATGGTAAGAACCTCACGCTACGTCAGAGTCAAGGCATGAAGCAGAAAATCTTCGACTCATACCGTATCTGCTTGTCAAGGGTAGCTCGGTAGTTTATGGACACCAAAAGTCACGGGCTGGTTCTGGTAGGGTGCTCAGCACGCTGTCGAGTTTTGCTTCGTCAATGTTTTTTCTAAGCGCCACGGCGACGGCTTGAATGGCTACATCGGGTGCGAAGTTATGATCTGCACGTAACGACTGCACTTCCTGGGTCATTTCTGCTCGATCTGCGAAACTACGGTGCGGCTCATTAATGTTCCAGTCTGCAACAAAAAGTGCTCGCAGAACGGGCGGCAGGACTCCAGCAAATTGGATCGCTTCTGGAAGTGTGAGCCGCCGCCGAAAGGTTTGCAAGACGCCTTGCACCATTGTGTAGACCTGATTAGTTGTAGTTAAACCGGATGCTGCACGGGCATCTAACAGGAATTTCTCGAAGTCAAGTGAAGCACGTTGGTATTCGGATGGCATCGGCATACTCGTTAACTCCTGTAGTTTCAATGAGCGGTTCCTAACCCGTTTAGGGTGGCTTCGCCTATGAAGGTGCGCTTTGCAACTAATTGCCTAAATATATTCAACTAGGAATCATTGCAAAATTCTGCGATGATCTGAGCCTTAATTGCATCGAGCGGAAAGGTTTTGGGATAGGTGGAATACATCAGCATCGTGCCTTGTAGCGTTGAAGAGAAATAGAGCGAGCGCTGCTGAGGATTTGTCACCCCCAGTTCTTTGAACATCTTGGTTTGCACTTCAAATTGTCGGTGTTGTTCATCCATTAATTTTTGACTATGGGTTGCGATCACTGGGTCAAGCTTGGGTTGGCTGAACAAGTTGAGATAGAACCGAAATACATCAGGTTTCTTTTGTACATCGGCGAGTGCGCCTTCAGCAATGTGCCGAATCTGTGCCGCAGGAGTAGGCTTTGTCTTAGCCGTATTCATTACCACTAATACATCATTGATGCGAATGTCTACCAATGCGCCTAATACGTCCGCTTTGCTCTTGAAGTAGTGATAGAGCAGTCCTTTAGAAATTTCTGCCTGTCGAGCAATCTCTTCAATGGACGTGGAATGATAGCCTTTTTCACAGAATAAACTCAATGCTGTTTGCAAAATCTGCTCGGTAGTGGCGCGACGGATGCGATCGTTTTCAGCGGAAGTACGCGGCATTCTGATTTTCTCTACACTAGTTCCCGCAGATCTACCATCGCAGGATACTGAGGCAAAGCATCAGCGATTTCAAACCATGGCACTTTTGATTTCACGTATAAATGCACCTTCGGTTGAATCTCCGGGTCATCATTCAAAGTCGCTAAAGGAATTGGGACATCATTCATTTCAGGAAAAACACTCGGCATCTTAGAACCACAAACTCGGCAGAAATTCCGTATACTACTCTCGGACGATCGATATCCGGTAAGCAACGCTTCTCCCTGCATCCAATGAAATCCGTCTTCCTGGGCATGTCCACTGGTGCTAAACGCGGCTCCATGTACTTTTCGGCAGATTGAACAGTGGCAATGATTGGCAATCAAAAATTTGTCGTTGAGTTCGTACTGAATGCCGCCACAGACACAGCTTCCTTTCATGGCGATCGCTCCTTCAAAATCATCTCTACCCTAAGTCAGCAACGTAATTTAGGGTCTGTCATCTATTTCAGCTAAAACCCTGACCAGGCAAGGCGACAGCCCCCAGCCTGTTTTTGGGGGCGCAATCCTGCTGATGCGGCAAGCGTTTGACCAAGCGTTTGACCCTGAATGGATGACGCGCCCTAGCAATAGAAGTCTGAATGCTACTTTAATCATTTGACGGAAGTGATATGACGCTATTCTAGTTTATGACTGACCATACAGTCAATACAAAGCTTGATCTTAAGACGGAAGGTAATTCAATCTAAAAGTTGTTCCTTCCCCTATCGCTCCTTCAGTAGGTTGTAGCTACAAGCATCGTGCAATCGTCTCTGGGCAGTTCATTTCTATCTATTCAGTAATCATTCAACTGCTTCGTACTGCTTGTAGTCAGGTTTTCTTGCTCTCAGGCGATCGCTTGCCTCTCCCCAACAGCAGCAGACCATCCTCAGAATGGTGTTGTGTCATGCTTATGAGGAGTTGGGCTGGCAAGGTATTAGTACCTATAGCTTTCGTCGCAGTAGAATTACAAAGCTGCATGATGGGAGGGTGCTGTTGCGACGAATACAGGTATTGCAGTTTAGGGAATCTGGCACTCTATGCCGAGGTTTCTGTTTCCTGTTCCATCAGTTTAAGGGTGCGCTGTTCCAGTTCTTCTGGACTGATCAGGTCTGATTGGAGCACCAAATGTTCTAGCGCCAGCAACCAGCGCTGGTAGTAGTCCCAGTCAGGATCATCCTTGGAGCAGACAATGAATTATTGAACGAAAAGGCAAATTGCCGCCACCATGAGTTAGTGACCTCACATCCTCTACGCTGAAGCCACTTTACAGGGCGCTGCCAATGAGAGGGCTGCAAAGTCCCACAGATTTCCGGCTTCTGGAATTGGAAACCTGAGTATCTATAGCGTTACGCATTGAGGTTAGGATATGGGGGGTGTGGGGGCTACGCCCTCAGCTAGGGGTTCCACCCCTACACTCCGTCCTAATTTTAGATTTGAGGCAGTACTGCTATGTAAGTATCTAGATGACACCGATTGAGAAGCCGGGGCTCTGCCAACCTCGACCTCTCAGCAACCCCTGTTACGGAGGGCTAGGCTTTACTTACCCATCCCCAACTGTTGAGCTTTTTGATAGACTTTGCCTTCGGTTAGCAACGAGGGGGCAATGACCACTTCCACTTGCTGCATCTCCTGGATATTTTTGGCTCCCAAAGTTCCCATGCTGGTTTTGAGCGCTCCCAGTAAGTTGTGAGTGCCGTCGTCGAGTTGGGCGGGGCCACGCAAAATCTGCTCCAGTGTGCCCGTTGTGCCGACGCGAATCCGAGTGCCTCTAGGTAAGACAGGGCTAGGGGTGGCCATGCCCCAATGGAAGCCGCGACCGGGAGCTTCGGCGGCACGGGCGAAGGGTGAACCAATCATGACGCCATCGGCCCCGCAGGCAATGCACTTACAAATATCGCCGCCAGTAATCAGTCCGCCGTCGGCAATTACAGGCACATAGTTACCCGTTTCTCGATAGAAGTCGTCGCGGGCGGCGGCACAGTCTGCAACTGCGGTGGCTTGCGGTATGCCCACTCCCAGTACGCCACGGGAAGTGCAGGCGGCTCCAGGCCCAATTCCTACCAGCACGGCGGCGGCTCCGGCTTTCATCAGGTTCAGCGTGACTTCATAGCTGACACAGTTGCCCAGAACAACGGGCATCGGCATTTCTCGACAAAACTCAGCCAGATCAAGCGGAGTCATTGATTCAGGAGACAAGTGAGCCGTCGAAACCACCGTGGCTTGAATGAAGAATAAATCGGCTCCAGCTTTGGCAACGGCTGCGCCATACTTTGCGGCTCCGGCCGGCGTAGCACTCACCGCCGCAATGCCGCCTTGTTGTTTGATTTCTTGAATGCGCTGTTCAACCAATGCTGGCTTGATCGGTACGGCATATAGCTCTTGCATCAGCGGCACAAATTCAGTTTTATCAACGGCAGCAATCCGATCCAAGATGGGGTTGGGATCGTCATAGCGAGTCTGAATTCCTTCTAGGTTCAGAACACCCAGCGCGCCCATCTGCGAGAGCAGAACTGCCATTTGTACATCCACCACGCCATCCATCGCGCTCGCAATGATGGGAATTTCTCGTTCAATGCCGCCAATCTGCCAGCGCGGATCTGCCAAACTTGGGTCTAATGTGCGCTGTCCAGGAACTAGCGCAATTTCATCAATCCCATACGCCCTGCGAGCAGCTTTGCCTCTGCCGATTTGAATGTCCACGCTTCTTGCCCTTTCTTAAGACTTATTAAAGCTAGACTACCAAATCTAACGAAAAAGTTGTTTTGCAGATTGCCTTAACCCCTGTGAATCTTCTTAAATTTCTGTATCTTCAATAACGGTTCACTCAGGTAAACCACTCGAACAATGCTGTTAAAACTACGTTTGAGAACAAAAAACCGTCTGGATCGCTGAGGCGGATGCGGCTATCAAGAGTCTGATCATCCAGATCGCCACTCTGAAAATTCGGAGCATGCAAAACCCAGCCTTTTTGCTGATAGGGTTGCAAACACTGCAAAACCTGAGCAATGGTTTCCTGTCCAAACTGGTTGGTTAACTGCTTGAGGCTCAACCCTTCTGCTAAGCGCAGCCCCAGCATCAGCGTATCCAGCAGCACTTCAGCATCTGGCGTCACCGGGCAGTCAATTTCCCCAGTCTGCGCGAACGTTTGCACCCAGTCGTAATAGGCTTGCCGTTTACGGGGGCGGGTGAAGCGCTGCCGATTGAGATAGCTGGCGGCTCCCATGCCGAAACCATAGTAGGGGCGGTTTTGCCAGTAAACGCGGTTGTGCCGACACTGATAGCCGGGTTTGGCGTAGTTAGAGATCTCGTAGTGCTGAAAGCCTGCCTGCGTTAAGGTTGGCTGCGCGAGTCGATACATTTGAGCCGTGGTTGCCTCGGTGGGCAGCGGTTGGGAGCCGGGTTGATACCAGCGATCAAATGCTGTGCCGGGTTCTACGGTCAGGTCATAAACCGAAAGATGGGTCGGAGCCAGCGCAATTGCCAACGCAAGGGATTCCTGCCAGTGATCGAGCGTTTGATGCGGCAAGCCAGAGATTAGATCCAAGCTGAAATTGCTGAAGCCAACCTGATAAATTAATCCAATTGCGGTTTCCACATCGGCGCGGGTATGGGTGCGCCCGCAGGCTTGCAGCAGTTCGGTTTGGAAGGCTTGCACCCCCAAGCTGACTCGGTTTACCCCTGCTGAAAAGTAGCCTTGCAGACGCTCACGGTCGAACGTGTCGGGATCAATTTCCATCGAAATTTCGGCATTTGCGGCGATGCCAAACTGCTGATCCAAAACCGTTAGCACTTGGGCGAGTTGTTCCACCGTCAGCAAAGAAGGCGTTCCGCCGCCAAAAAAGACCGTTTGCAGTGGTTGACCGGCCGGAACCGTTGCCCGAATTTCCTGAACCAAAATTTCAATATATTCGGCAATCGTGCCAAACCCCTGTGCTGCACGGCTTGCTAGCGGCGGACGGTCGCCCACCACCGAAATCGGAAAGTCGCAGTAGTAGCAGCGCCGCCGACAGAAAGGAAGGTGAACATAGGCAGCCGTGGGAACTGCGTGTAAGGTGCTGCCCTGTTGATGATCGGGTTGAGTTTGATTAAGCGAAAGTCTCATTAACAAAGCGTGATTGAATGGAGAGCAGCCAAGATTACGAGGAATCCAATTGAAGAGCCAGCTTTGAACTGACTCAGGATTGGAACAGCACAGTTGAGTGACGAAGAAGAAACGTAAAGTTGAGACAGCTAAGCAAGTTGATCTTCGGCAATGGGTTCACAGATTGGTTCACAGTCGGGCATTAGCTCAACCGAGCGCTGGGGATGGGATGCAGCGATCGCTAACTGAGTTTCTACTAATTCTTCATAGACTGCAACCACCTTTTTCGCTTTTGCTTCCCATTCAAATTCCTGTGCTCTGGCAACGGCAGCAACAGACATATGCGAGCGTAATGCCTCATCTTCAACTAGCACTTTAATCTTGTTTGCCATTTCTTCCGTTAAATAATTTCTAGAAATGGGATCGATTCTGAAGCCCGTTGATTCAGTCACATACTCACCAATTCCGCCATTGTTTGCCACAATGCAAGGCAACCCACAAGCCATGGCTTCTAAGACAACGGCTCCGCCAAATTCTCGAATCGATGGGAAACAAAAAATATTAGATTGGCTGTAATATTCTAGAGTTTTCTGATGATCAACCCAACCTGCAAAATGGATAGTATCTTCTAAATTTAGTTCTTGAACTCTAGCTTCTAATTTTGCTTTTTCTGAGCCATCTCCCACGATCGTGAACGAGAGTTTTTGTTGAAGCGCCAAGTCTAATTTGCCGATCGCTTCAATCACAATATCAGCGCATTTATAAGGGACAAGACGACCCACAAAAATTAAATTCACTCGATTACTCACCGCTTTTTGCGGCTGGGATTGTGACAAGAAACTCTTCGGAATACCATTCTCATAAAATAGCTCTAGTTTCTGACCGGGAAGTTGAAATAGGTTCTTCAACATCTCCAGAGTGAAGGTGGAACCCACCAAGATTTTGTTGGCTTGCTTGTAGGTTTGCACATAGCCTGGAATCAAGAAACGCCCCAAGGCTCGCAAAAAGTTGAAATAGGCAAACTCCTCTCTCGCTTTTTCTTGAAATCCTTTTGGGAAAGGCACACCGCCATTAACCGGCCCTAGCAAAAAAGGAGTGTTTTTACAAGCTTGAATTGCCTTCACCGGATAGCGCGGCATCATCGGTGTCAAAGCATGAACAACGTCATATTTGCCTGCTAAAATTTCTGTTTTAAATCGCTGATAAACCTTGTGATTAAACTCAGCATAAACTGGGTAGGCAAGCAAATGATAAATGGGCCAATTCATCTTGCCTCTGAAGACAACTTTGAGGAATTGAGAAATAATTTCGTGATACTTTTTGATGAAATTACTCTCCGAAATGTAGACCACCTTCTCTGCATAAGGGGTTTTCTGAATCGCCTCTTGATTTCTTTCGTGAGTAACGAGGGTAACGTCTACAAATTTGCTGAGTTCTCTAAAGTAATTCCAGGCAACAAGTGGAACGGATGCCCATTCAGGATTACACTGTTCTGCAATGATTAATACTTTCATTTTGTGAGTCCTCGATACATAATGTTCGCTGATCCCTCACCCCAGATGAAGCAGTCATATTTGCACGGCTTTCCAGCCTCGACCTTTACTTGCTTCTGACGCTGATTCAGGAGTTTTAGTTTCCTACGGTTCTCTTCACCGGAGATCGGCTCACTTCCGTATTCCACGTCAGCATTTTTACTAAATCCTCACAATTGAGCTAGCTTTGAGCGTGATATAGTCCCGTAAACCTGCTGAGAGCATCGTTAAACTAAACCTTTCAAGAAATACATGATAGGTCATCAAATTATCTGGGGCCCGCTTAGGCAATGACCTGCCGGAGTGATATTTTGGGCTGGAAAATTTTTTGGCGCGGGAGGAATGGGAGCAGGCAAACCAGGCAACTCAGAAGATTGAGCGCAAGCCTTTAACACCAAGCCTTTAACATTGCGAACACGAATTAAACGATTAGCTCACAAAACGATTTGCTTTTCCAAGTCAGTCGTGATGCACGACATGGTAGTTGGATGGTTCATCAATCGGTTTGAGTCTGGACTCCCTATTTACCCTATTCAGATGACAACAACAGATCTAAAGCACTACCCAAAAACCTACTGCTGATTCAGCGCCCAGTCATAGTCCAGATACTTCACCTGATAGCCGCCTTGCTGCAAATAAGCCCGATCTTCTGGAGTGACATACTGGCTGACGAAATTCAGCACGGCGCGTTCTTTGTCGTTGCCGCTGAAACTGTCCTCAGTCGCATAAGCTGTGCTCCAATCTTCACCAAACCAATCGAAAATTTGTGACAGGTACACCGTGTTGTTCGCCCGATCAATCTTCAACCCTTCAGTTCCGGTGAGCCAGCGTTGCACTTGTTCGTTTAGCTGCGCGTCTAGCTTTTCGCCCGTATAAGGTTCGGTTCGCAGTACCGGGCAGCTAATCGCCGAGCAGTTGACCGCCGCATGAATTCGAGGCTCTTGATACAGCTTCCGCAACGTCTGATGTTCAATGTTATCCAGCGTTTTCGATTCTCCGGCTAGCTCAAATTTGCGAATCCGCCACACGCCCGGAATATCTCGAATGCTGGCTTTAATCGGTGTTTGATCGATGATGGACTGCAACGTAAACGCATTGTAGGCGTTGATCAAAAACGCAATTTGATCCGCCTCACTCCAGGCTTGAAACGTTGCTGGAGAAACCTCTCCTAACGATTGATTAAATGCTCGCAGGGATTCCGCCTCAGCTTGTAATCCTTGGTAATCCACCAAACCTTTTTCGTCCACATATTTACTCAAGATAGCCGCATAGGCATCATAGCGAAATGGCTCAACCGGACTCGCAGCCGTCGAGCTAGCTTCAGGTGATCGAGTTTGCGGGGGTGCGCTGGAACAGCCTGCCGAAATAATGAGCAACGGCAACAGAACCAGCAGTGTTTTTTTAAAGCTTAAATTCATAGCATCGACTCCCGTTTGATTTTCATTGCAGACCAGTTTGTAGCAGACCACGCCCAACCTAATAACAGCGGCAGCCAAAGCACCCCTCTTTCCCACGGAGACAAGAGCCAGTCTGAGTTTCCGGCTGCTAAACGATAAGGTAGAACAAAATAAATGAAGGCAGAAATGCTGAGTAGGCAAGTTCCTAAGTTACGGCTTGCCACCGCAAATGGAATAATCCAGGTAAAATACCAAGCATGGATAATGGGTGATAGGAGAAGCAGAATAAAGAGATAGGATTCAGAAAACTGCAAGAAATTCTTTGAGCGCCACAGTAGAAACAGAACAGCGAAGCCTAACGGTATCCCATAAATCCAGTTTGCCTGTAAAGAAGGTTGCCAAACGAGGCTGACGAGATAGGGAATAAAATCTGCACTACGACCATAGGAAACAAAAACTGACTCAGTTGGAATGAGCGTACACAATCCAGAATGACAAAAGAACAGCGCACTGATGCCAAACGGTAAGCATCCTAATAAGCCAATTATGACAACTTGCTTAATCCGAACGTGGCGGATCGCCTGCCAGAGTATGAATCCTAAGATAGGCAACGACATCCACTTTAAGGCGATGCTAATTCCTAAGAGTAGTCCGCTCTTGAGGCGAACGGCACCGTTGAAGCTGCTGCCTAACCGAATCGAATCGAAACTCAACCACGCGGCAACCAGCGGCAGAATAAACCAGCTATCATAGTGACCGCCGCCAGCGAAGGAATAGAGAATTAAAGGATTCCAAGCATAGAGTAAGGTGGCTTGATGTCCAAATTTACGGCTGAGCAGCCAGCAAGTTAACAGATCAGCGCAAACAAAAGCCAGCTTGAAGAGTAAAACAGTTGGTGAAATGAAAGCCAGCAGCCGGAAGCCGAGTTGGGTTAGCGGCGGATAAATTGCAGATACGTCGAGGTGGTTGATCAGACTCCACCATTCAGTACGGTAAGGGATAAGTTCTGGTGCGTTCGGTGCAAATTGATAGGGACTGAAACCTAGAGTTTGAATGTAGCCTTCCCAGAGGTAACGCCAGATGTCATCTCCGGGATACATGGGCAGTAAGATCAGCCTGGATAGAATTGAAACGCCCCAGAACCAAATTGCGTCAATGCTACGAATCATCCAAGAGAGCGCAAAACCGCCACAGATCAGGCTTACCCCGATCCAAAAGCCCGAAAAGACGGCAACTTGACGAAAATCTCCGTGGGGGGTTAGCCAAATGCAGCCCAGCAGCAGCAGCAAGGCGCTACACAGCAACACCGCAGGCTTGCCCCCGCGCCAACGCCGCCAATAAAGCTGCCCTATCACCTGTAAAATCACAACGCCAGCCCTGATGCTGCCCGACAGTGTGCCAGAAATTTTTGAGGTGCCGCCCTGCCGAGGCAGATAGTTGACACTCAGTTCGCAGATGCGGAGATTTAGCTCTACGGCTCGTGCCTGCATTTCCACCGTCCAGCCAAAGCCGCGATCTTGCATTTGGATACGTTCCAGTGCCGATCGACGAATCAGACGCAGTGGCCCCAAATCGTGATAGCGATAGCCCCACCCTGCCTGAATCAGACTGGCAGCGAATCCGTTCCCAAAATTCTGCACCGGAGTCAGGGCTGATCTACTTTTTGCGGTTGCTCGTCGGTTGCCCAAAATCAGATCAGAGGTGCTGCAAGCGGCGAAAAACTGCGGGAGTGCCGTCAAATCATCGCTGCCATCGCCGTCACAAAATAAAATCCACTCCACGCAAGACGGTAGATTCTGCAATCCTCGCCAGCAGGCTTGTCCGTAGCCCAATTTCGGTTCAGAAACCACCTCAGCCCCCGCAGTTTTGGCTGCTGCTGCGCTCTGATCGGTGCTGCCATTGTCTACAACCCGAATTTGCCGTAAGCCATGTAAACGCAGGGATTGAACAACGCCAGCAATCGTTTCTGCTTCGTTGTGAACCGGAATAATGGCTAAAATGCGGTCTACATCGGGGACACACAAAGACATAAGTTAGGGGAAAAGAGTGACACTATCTGACCTCATCGCAGCCGTTAAAACAGCTTAGACGAGCCGCTTCAAGCTACCATCATTGAAACGTGCCAGACTGAGTTTATCCTGAACTCGAACTGAGAAATCACTCAGGAAAGTTTTGCTTCGCGCTCAAAGTCGCCCAAGGCTAAAGTCGCTCAAGGCTCAAGATAGGGTTGAAGCTGTTGAGCCAAGGTTTCTACATGAGGCTGTTTCAGCATCGACAGATGATTGCCTGAAACTTGGTGCACCTGAATATCGGAGGCAAGTTGGTTCTAACCCAACAGCGGGGCTTGACCAATGTAGCGAGAGGATTCTGCCGTTTTGAACAACACCAACTGACCAGAATAGGGTTGCGGTGAATAGCGAAACGCGGCCTGACTGTTGGCATCAAAAATTCCCAGCAGCGGCACAATGGCTGCTTCATCTAATGATCTCAAACGCGCCTCTTCCGGAATCAGGCGAGTGATCGCAGACCACTTCCAGCGGGAAAACCAGGTTTCTCGGCGCGACGGTTCAGACCGATTGGCGACAATGGCGCTGTAGTCGATCACAAACGGCAAAGTAGACCAAATCGCAGTTTTAAGCAAGTATTTGAGGCTTTGTCCCAGCGAGGGCTGATTGCTGGCAACAGGAGCAGGCGTATCGAGGATGGCAAGGAAAGCTACCTGCTGTCCCATTTTGGTTAGCTGCTGCGCCATTTCAAAGGCAACCAGCCCACCAAACGACCATCCGCCAAGGTGGTAGGGGCCGCGAGGCTGGACGGTCTGCATCGCCAGACTGTAGGAGGCTGCCATGTCTTCAATCCGGTTTAGGGGCAGACGTTCGCCGTCTAAGCCTTGCGGTTGCAGCCCATAGAAGCTGCGATGATTGCCTAAATGATGCGCCAGTTCCAGGTAGGGAAATACAACGCCAAACATTGGATACACACAAAAGAAAGGGGGTTGGATTCCGCCAGCTTGGATTCCGCCAACTGTTAAAGGCACGAGCGGCGACCAGCCGGGGCTGAAATCTTCAGGAGGAATGAGAGACTCTGATTTGGAAACAGTCTGAGAAATATTCTGAGGTACGCTTTGGGAAACAGATTCGGAAATTAGCTGAGCGCCGCTATCCCGTAAAGACGACCGCAACTGACGGTGAGCCATCCGATCGAGCCGGACTAAAGGAGGTGCCTGTAGCGGCATCGTTTCACGAAGGCTATCGATTACCGGAGCAAGTTGGGCAATTGTCGGAGCCTCAAACACGCTTCTCAGGGGGATTTCAACTCCAAACGCATCACGCACTCTAGATGCCATCTGGGTTGCTAGTAAGGAATGCCCGCCTAATTCAAAAAAGTTGTGATGGATATTCACCCGCTTGAGCCGCAGTAGTTCCCTCCAGATGTCGAGCAGTGTTCCTTCAGTTGGTGTTTTTTCTGTCCGGTGAGGTGTTTCTAATTCTATAGGCACTGTTGCGTAAATTGAGGAATGGGTAGGGCGCGACGATCGAGTTTACCATTGGGTGTGAGCGGCAGCATTTCTAGCGGCACAAAGGCGGCGGGCAGCATGTAGTCGGGCAGGGTCTGCGCCAAATGTTGACGTAATTTTGGGATGAGTTGGCGAGCAAACTGCGACTGAAGCGGATGGTTAGCATACTGATGCCAACATGGCTGCCGTGATTGCGGCTATTGTAGATGCGCTGATTGCGGTAACGGCAGTGAGGAAAAGAATTCAGCGGGGACTGTAACACCGTGCTGAATCAGGAACACATCATATGCGCCTGTTTGGGTATCCGCTGACCAGCTAACCTGAACGGTGTAAGGCAGCCAAGCTTCGAGATCCCACCAATCCTGGGGATTAATGGCCTCAGAAGTATTCTGCAAATGTTCTCGCATTGATCTAAAAAATGGCTGCGCATACCCCGCAGCTTGCTGCGATTGGGATAAGCAGCCCGCCGACCGTCAGGTCGGCAACAGAGACTTATACTTGGGAGCA
>JAAUQT010000302.1 GCA_012033495.1 Cyanobacteria bacterium RM1_2_2
TAGCGCACCAAGATCTCCCGCTCCTTTAACCCCAAATAAAGTCGCTCAGCATTCCCTTTCGGCGCTTGTGCCAACAAAAAATTAGTCTGAGAATCCCAAACCTGAAAGTCCAACTGCTTCAAATCAACCGCCAACTTTACCCGCGAAGCCTTCACCTTCTCAACACAGACATTTTTATAATCCTGATCCCGCATCGCCGCCGCCCCAACCAAACAAGCAATCGCATCAACGTTGTAACTATCCTTCACCTTAAACAAACCCTTCAGCAAACCCGGATTCGCAATCCCAAACCCTAACCGCAACCCCGCCAACGAATACCCCTTAGAAAGCGTCCGAATCACCATCACATTCTCAAACTCCTGCACCAGCGGCAAAGCTGTCGTTTCCGCAAAATCCACATATGCCTCATCCACTACCAAAACGCCAGACAATTGAGCCGCCAACTGGCGCAACTCATCTACTGAAACACTGTGCCCCGAAGGACTGTTTGGCGACGCAATAAAAGTAATCGCCCCATTAGCCGCCGCTAGTTCCGCAATCGGCAACCGAAAATCACCTGGATAAGGAATCTCCACACAAGTTGCAGGCTGCATCGCCGCCAGCGTTCGGTAGAGCACATAGGTTGGCATTGGGTAAACCACCCGGCGTTCCCCTTCAGCACAAGCCCGCACAATCAAATTCAACACATCATCACTACCATTGCCGACAATAATCCAATCGACCGGAACCCCCAACGCCTCACTAATTGCCTGCCGAAATTCATTCGCGTAGGCATCGGGATAACGCCGCAACCACTCACTGTCTAGGTTTTGCAACACCTTGAGCGCTTCAGGAGAAGGCGGATAAGGATTTTCATTGGTGTTTAGCTTAATAAACTTGGTGCCGGGCTTGGGCTGCTCACCAGGGATATAGCCCGCCATCGCATCGATACTAGAGCGGAAATAAGAGGTCATAACTTTGCTGTGTGCTGGAGCAATCGTTTTAGGAGCAATCATTTTAAAGGGACAAGCACACCAACGGCAAAGCATTCCAGCCATAATTCCTCTGGCGCTCAGTTTTCATTCCCGCTTAGCCCTACCCTCAACGCTCGGAAATGCTCGTAGAATAGCCACCCCAGCTATCGAAACCTGAACGGCTGTATGGATAGGCAAACAAAGATCAACTGTCGTGCGAACCGCTAACCTATATCCAGAAGCAAGCTGAACCCCATAGCGATATTCCCGCCCCAAAAACTGACGATCATAAACCGTCGCACTACAAGCATGACTCTCAGGCAAATCAGTATGCAGCAGCAAATCTTCCTGCCGCAGCATCAGATCAACGGACGCTAAGGACGGCAAATCTAACTGAGGATGGGAAGCCAGAACTCGATCACTAGCAATAACGCCAAGGTCAGTTTTCCAATCCGAGCCAAACCGTTGCGCTGGTAAAAAGTTCGCCTGGGTCACAAATTCCGCCACAAATCGAGAGGTAGGCGCTCGATACAGCGTTTCCGGAGTACCCATCTGTTCTAAACTGCCCTGCCGCATTACCGCTACTCGATCGGCAATGGAAAGCGCTTCTTCCTGGTCATGGGTCACTAACACTGCCGAAGTGCCCGCCGCCTTCAAAATTTCCCGTAACTCTTGTCGCAACCGCAGCCGCACCTGCACATCTAAATTGCTCAGCGGTTCATCAAGCAACACCAAAAACGGATGCGGAGCCAGGGCCCGCGCCAATGCCACTCGCTGCTGCTGCCCACCCGAAATCTGATGCGGATAACGATCACCTAAATGCTCTAACCCCACGAGCGCCATGGTTTCTTTGACCCGCCGCTGAATCAGGGTATTCGGCTTCTGCGTCAGCCCAAAGCCAATATTCTGGCTCACCGTCAGGTGGGGAAACAGCGCATAATCCTGAAACACCATGCCCACACCCCGCTTTTCGGGCGGAACCCACTGCCCTGCACCCGCAACAAGCTGTTCGGCAATCGCAATCGTGCCAGTTTGAGGCTGCTCAAATCCGGCAATCAACCGCAGAAGCGTAGTTTTGCCACACCCAGAAGGGCCCAGCAAACTCAGCAAATCACCAGGCTGCATCGCCAAACTAACCGCCTGCACCGCTGGAGGAGCATCAGGAGAAAATTGGCGCGTCACAGCATCCAGCTTCAGAATAGGTACAAACGGTAAGGAGGGATCTACCATTGGGGTCAGCTTTCCAAAACAAGTCGAGGCAAGTAGCGCAAATCAAAACAGGACAAGGCACGCTTTGAATTTGAGACATCTCACACTAAATTTATAGTAGAAAGTCACTGCAACTTATTCTCATTAAGTTAATTGTTTTTTGAGGAGCTTGCTCAATTTGCCCTCTTTTGCCCCTACCTTGCCCAAACCTTTGCGCTCGCTCAAGCTAAGCAGTTGGACAATTGCCGTTTTGCTGATCGCCCTCCTGATTGCCACCCCCCTGCTGGTTGTGCTCGGCAGCGTCTTTGCCAACACAGGCCCAGTCTGGCACCATTTAACCACAACCGTTCTGCCCCGTTACATTAGCAACTCACTGCTGCTGGTAGTCGGCGTCAGCATCGGCACAGGCGTAATTGGCGTTAGCACCGCTTGGCTGGTAACAATGTGTCGATTTCCGGGCAGTCGAGTGCTGCAATGGGCGCTGCTGTTGCCGCTGGCAGTTCCCGCCTATATTCTGGCCTATGTCTACACCGAACTGCTGGAATTTTATGGCCCCGTGCAAACAGCGCTTAGGGCAATTTTTGGCTGGTCAAGCGTAGCAGACTATTGGTTCCCGCCTATCCGTTCGCTGCCCGGAGCCGTTGCCATGTTGAGCTTAGTGCTCTACCCCTACGTGTACCTACTGGCACGAGTGGCGTTTCTAGAGCAGTCGGTTTGCACGCTAGAAGCCAGTCGCTCTCTTGGCTGCGACTCGTGGCGCAGTTATTTTAAGGTGGCCCTGCCTCTAGCGCGTCCAGCGATCGTAGCAGGGCTAGCCCTCGTGATTATGGAAACCCTGAACGACTATGGCACAGTCCAGTATTTTTCAGTAGACACCTTCAGCGTCGGCATCTACCGGACTTGGTTCAACATGGGCGAGCGGGTCGCAGCTTCGCAGTTGGCGGCTTGTTTGCTGGTATCCGTGCTGGGCGTGCTGCTGCTGGAACAGTGGTCGCGGCGGCAAACCCGCTATTACCAGAGCACAAGTCGCTACCAAATGGCTTCTCCCTACAAGCTGTCAGGCAGAAGGGCAGTAATGGCTGGTTTAGCCTGTAGCCTCCCGATTCTGCTCGGCTTTCTGGCTCCCGCCCTCGTATTGCTGCCAATGGCGATGACGAGAATCACCGAGCGGTTTGGAGAACGCTTCTGGACGCTAGCCCGCAATAGCCTGACGCTCGCCCTACTCACCGCCGCGATTGGCATGGTCTTTTCGCTAATTTTGGCTTACGGCTTGCGGCTGCGCCCAACTCGGCTGATGTCGCTCTCAGTGCGAACGGCGGCCATCGGCTATGCTATCCCTGGCTCAGTGATTGCCGTCGGCGTTCTAGTGCCTGTGGGTTATTTCGATAACGCCCTAGATGCCTGGATGCGCTCCACGTTTAACCTCTCAACCGGGCTACTTCTCAGTGGCACAATTACCGCCCTCGTCTTTGCCTATCTGGTCAGGTTTTTGGCGGTTGCGTTCAATACGGTGGAATCGAGCTTAGTCCAAATCAAGCCTAGCCTGGACGATGCCGCCCGATCGCTAGGGCACAGTTCCACCCAAACCCTGCTACGAGTCCATGCGCCGCTGATGACGGGGGGATTGCTCACAGCCATGATCCTGGTCTTTGTAGACGTGATGAAAGAACTGCCCGCCACGCTGATTGTCC
Source organism: Cyanobacteria bacterium RM1_2_2 (assembly GCA_012033495.1). GTDB lineage: Bacteria > Cyanobacteriota > Cyanobacteriia > Elainellales > Elainellaceae > Elainella. The sequence continues at coordinate 3,854 of JAAUQT010000302.1, forward strand.
GCCCCTTTAACTTCGATACGCTAGCCGTGGAAGTGTATCGTCTCGCCGCCGATGAACGCCTCGCTGAAGCTGCCGCTCCTGCCCTCGCCATTGTCATAGTAGGCATTTTGCCCATCATCCTGTTAAGTTGGCAAATTACCCGATCGAGGGAAAGCAGATGAGTATGACTGTTATGGGTGCATCGTCAAAAGTTTCTGAAGTTTAAGGGCAGTGTCTGACTCTTGCAATGGTACGTACATCACAACTTCTAGGTTTGGGCTGTCAGCTACCTTGAAAACAACGTAATCTAGTGCTAGCCGACCAACGAGGGGATGATTGATCTAAAAAATGGCTGCGCATACCCCGCAGCTTGCTGCGATTGGGATAAGCAGCCCGCCGACCGTCAGGTCGGCAACAGAGACTTATACTTGGGAGCATGAAAGTTCAAAAGGCAAGTCATTG
>JAAUQT010000063.1 GCA_012033495.1 Cyanobacteria bacterium RM1_2_2
GCCCCCACCCACCATCAAATCACTGTTTCTACGACCAGAATTCGGTCAAACCTGCCCCTACCCAACCATCGATTCACGCCAAAACCCTCCGCCAAACCTGCCCGAATCTGGCAATCAAATTATCTAGTAAGGGATAACTCCTATGGTTCAGATCGCAATCGATAGCCCCCAAAACATTGATGAAACTATCCAATTAATGGTTCGTCGGCAGCGCGCTTTTTTCAGCACTGGGCAGACTCGATCGATAGAGTTTCGCTTGGCTCAATTAGAAGCGCTTAAAGCCGCAATTCAAGCTAATCAACCTGCAATTTTGGCAGCATTGAAGGCTGATTTGAATAAGCCAGAGTTGGAAGCTTTTCTAACAGAAATTGGCGTTATCAAAGAAATCAATTTTGCAATCAAGCATTTGCGATCCTGGATGAAGCCGAAAACCGTGCCGATTGCTTTAGAACAACTTCCTGCTAAGGGCCAAATCCTTGCTGAACCGCTGGGAGTTGTGCTGATTATTGGGCCATGGAACTATCCGTTTCAGTTGATGATTTCGCCGCTGGTTGGAGCAATTGCCGCCGGAAACTGTGCGCTGCTGAAACCGTCGGAAGTGGCTCCTCATACCTCTCGTGTGATTGCAGCACTGATCGAAAAAACTTTCGATCCAGGATATATTGCTGTGATTGAAGGTGGCGTAGAGGTGAGCCAAGCGGTTCTGCGGGAGAAATATGACCACATTTTCTTTACGGGCGGCACGGCAATTGGCAAAGTGGTGATGGCAGCAGCGGCTCAGCATTTAACCCCCGTGACGCTAGAGCTAGGTGGCAAAAGCCCTTGCATTGTGGATGCAGACATTCAGGTGGAATATACTGCCAAGCGGATCGTTTGGGGGAAGTTCCTGAATGCCGGACAAACTTGTATCGCTCCCGACTATTTGCTGATTGATCGGCGGGTTAAGCCTGCTCTATTGGAAGCAATGCAATCCGCAATTCGAGAATTTTATGGCGAAGATCCGGCTCACAGCCCCGACTATGCCCGCATCGTCAGTCCGAAGCACTTTAACCGCTTGGTAAGCCTGCTGCAAAATGGCAGAGTGCAGAGCGGCGGGCAAACCCACGCAGATGATTGCTACATTGCTCCTACCCTTCTGGATCAAGTGCCGCTCGATGCTGCAATCATGCAAGAAGAGATTTTTGGCCCCATCCTGCCGATCATCGAATACGACAACCTCACCGAAGCCATTGAGTTGATTCAATCGAAATCAAAGCCGCTTGCCCTTTACATCTTTTCTCGTAACAAGCAATTTCAGAAGCAAATCTTGGCGCAAACTTCGTCCGGCGGCGTCTGTATCAATGACACGATTATGCAAATCGCTCCCTCAACTTTACCGTTTGGCGGCGTGGGCGACAGCGGCATCGGCAGCTACCACGGCAAAGCCAGTTTCGATACTTTCTCGCATTTCAAAAGCGTCCTAACTAAAAGTTTTTGGTTCGACTTGAAGTGGCGCTATGCTCCCTATGCGGGCAAATTGGAGTTGTTTAAGCGGCTGATTGGCTAGTCGGAGCTTCCTATTCTCGAATGATGGGTAAGTTGAGCCATTCGCTGAGTTCTTGGGCGAGCCAACTTTGCTCTGGCGGCGTTAACCCTACGAGTTCAAAAGGCTTGTTACCTGCCCAAATAATCAGGCGAGGCCCAACTCTTTGATAATATGAGCCACCCTCTCCATTGTTGTTCAGTTCATAATGACTGAGCGTATGCACCAGCTTGCAAATATCCTGGCGGCTGGCACTGCCCTGAATATGATCGTGACCGAAAATTGAGCGGATGTAGGCGATTCGGTCGTTATCAATTCGGAGTCGAACGCGAAATTGGGCAATAAAAGTACCAATGTTGTGCAAAAGTTGAACTCCAACCAAAAGGAGCCATAAGCCTGTGACCATTAGGGAGAAGAAGGCAATGTAGGCAGTGATCATTCCCAAAATTGGAATGACTAGCGCCATACCCATTAGGCAAACCTCTACAATCAACAGCAAAAACAGCAGCACCAATCGCCGAAAACCCTTAGCGATAACGGAAAAATCTACTGACGGCATCTTAATCTCAATCACTGAAGCGCTTTTGTGCAGTTTCAACTTGCTGCCTGCGGGTTTGCCAATTTCTGTCAGCGTAAAATTAGGCTGTTCCTGCGTTAAGGCTTGCAGGGCTGCTTCGGCTGTGGCAAAGCGGCGATTCAGGGCAGGTTCTGTAATTTGTTTGAGCCAGCGAATAAAAGATAGGCTGAGAGATGCTGATTCAAACTGGAGTTGCAAATCGGCTTGACAGAGATCCGCCGGATGCTGTCCGGTTGCTAAATAAATCAACGTGGCGCCGAGGCTATACAAATCGGAAGCTGGCACGGCTCGACCGCCAAACTGTTCGGGTGGCATGTAGCCGTAGGTTCCAACAACAGTCATCGTGCCGCCTTGTTTTGCTGCCAAAGTTTGCACTGAGCCAAAATCAACTAGATAAACCTGTCCAATGCTGTTTCCAGACCGATCGCCTAACAGAATATTACTAGGTTTAATGTCTCGGTGAATGATAAGTGGATTTTGCTGATGCAGGTAGTGCAAGATTTCCAGCAGCGCGACTGCCAGTTGTTTGAGTTCTGCTTCACTGAAGGAACGCCCTGCCTGAAGCTGATCCTCTAGTGACTGTGCCGCAATGTAGGTTTGAACCAGGGCAAATCCCTTTCCTAAAGTGGTATCGACATCAAAATGGTTCAGATAGCGCGGAATTGCCCGATGAGATAAGGATTGAAGCGCTTCGGCTTCCCGTTCAAACAACTTCAGGTCGTTCCATTCAAATTCACTGTTGAATAGCAATACTTTAATTACAACCCGTTCATGCGTTTGAAAATCGCGTGCGAGTAAGGTGCGCCGTCCTGCACTTTTGCCAAGCAGCCGCTCAATCGGGTAACGGTTAGCAAGCACGCTGTTGGGTTGTAGATCGCTCAATATTCGACTCATCTTGATCTCCTTTGGCCAAGCCCTCTGGATCTTTAGCCGCAAGACAGTCTTGATTTATGCATTTTAATACGGCTCAGGAGTGGGTCTACTTAATCTGGGTCAGTTACGCTCTGTTGCGTTTAGAGTGTTCAATCTGATTTGCTGCCTTCGTGCCACTAGCCAAACGATATGATTTCAGTAGGTCATTACGCTGGGATGGTGTGCAAAATGCTTGATTTTCTCAATCCGCTGCTGGGGCGCGATCCAGCTAAAATCAAAGCCAACGTTGAGATTTACACTTGGCAAACTTGTCCTTACTGCATTCGCGCCAAACTGCTGCTGTGGTGGAAGGGGGTGAATTTTACTGAATACAAAATTGATGGCGATGGGGCGGCTCGCGTCAAAATGGCAGAACGAGCGAACGGGCGGCGAACTGTGCCGCAAATTTTCGTTAACGACCAGCATGTAGGCGGCTGCGATGATTTGTATGCGCTCGATCGGCAAGGACAGCTTGATCCGTTGCTGATGCAGGGCTAATCCGTGCTTCCCGAAACTCCGCCGCCTGCCCTCGACCATCCCGTTTATTTGCGGCACTGTCACTGGATGAAGCAAGCCATCGAACTTGCTGCGGCCGCCGGAACGGATGGAGAAGTGCCAGTTGGGGCAATTGTTGTAGATGCTGAAAATCGGCTGATTGCCACCGGGGAGAATCGCCGCGAGCGGATCATGATCCGACGGCCCATGCCGAAATTTTGGCGCTCAGATCTGCTGGACGCGCTCTGGGAAGCTGGCGACTCGAAAATGCACCCTCTATGTGACGCTGGAACCCTGCCCGATGTGTAGCGGGGCAATCATTCAGGCGCGGCTGGGGTTGCTCGTATATGGAGCCGATGATCCAAAGGCAGGCGCGATTCGTACCGTCGCTAACTTACCCGATGGCCCTTGCTCAAATCACCGTCTTGCCGTGATTGGTGGCATCTTAGAAGCACCCTGCCGCCAACAGCTACAGGACTGGTTTGCTCAGCGTCGATTAGGTTAGGGCAGCCTGTTTGCCAGCTTAGGCAATGGCATCTTGGATAATCGCCTGGGCAACGGTGGTGAGGCTGCTGCCAAAAGCGGGAATCAGCAACAACAGCATCAACATAAATAAACCAATGCGGCTGCGCTGCCAAGATTGAAACCGCGGGATAATTTCGCCAATCACCTGAAACCCGTCGAGAGGCGGAATTGGAATTAAATTCAGCAGAAACAAAATTAGATTAATTTGAGCAGCGAGTAGGAGCAATTTGGGCTGCTCAACCGGCAGCGCGCTCATGCTAGACAGTTTGTAGAGTTCAATTAACAGAAAACCAATTGCCAGATTTGCTAGCGGCCCTGCCAGAAAGACGAGAATGCTGCTGAGTTTGCCCCAGCGAAACTTCGTTGGATTCACGGGCATCTGCCCCCAAGCAATTCCGGCAACACAAAGAAAAATCAGCGATTGCCAGCTAATCAATCGAATCGGATTCAGCGTCATGTGTCCGCTAATACGTGGTGTGTCGTCTCCTTGAGTGATCGCAACGAATCCATGCGCTAATTCATGCAGCATCACCGAAGCAACCACAATTGCAACAGTGGTGAAAAAGTAAGTGGGATTGGCGAGTAACGTTTCGAGGAACAGCATAGGTCTACTAGGGGGAAATATGGAGTAGTAATGTAGGAATGGGAATTAAATGAGTTTGATAGTGGGTAGGGGCGGGTTTTGCGGTCAAATCCATTGCCGGATGCCCATTGATCTGCTCAACCCGCCCGTACAGTTGACGAATTTATTAAATCCACGATCCGTAGAGCAAATCATCAAGTCAACCCAGAGTAGCATTTCATACCAGTATCAAAGATTGTTGCTTCTACGGAGAATCGCCACGCACGACCTGAAGTGAGTTGAAGCAAAGGAAATGAGCTTCAACTTTTCTGTATCGCTGCAAAGCCTTGAAGTATGCATTCTACTTAGGAGATTTCTGGGAAACCCTCTACCCCGGTACGGGCAGGTTTTGCAGATCAATCCTCTGGGCAACGCGAGACTGAGTCCAAACCTGCCCCAACGTGACAACAACTTTTTCCTAGAAATCTCCTTAAGTCCTATGCCAGAATTAGGACACAGAAGCTAGGACTCGATTGCCTGAGATAAATATGACAACAAAGTTATATCGGTACGGAACACTTGCTCTTAGGGTTACTAGAAAAAGGCGAAGGAGTTGCAGTGAGAGTTCTAGAAATTTTAGGTGTAGATTTACAAGAACTCAGAAATCTGGTTTTACAGAAAATTGAGAAGTCGAGAAAATAAAATCTCACTCAAAACGATCGTAATTGAGCGAAATATGCGATAACCCATCATTTCTCAAGAGGAGAACTATTCACATAACTATCCGTGATATGACAATTGCCAAATTGCAGCAACTTCCAGAATCACTTTTGCAAGAAGTGAGTGATTTTATTGACTTTGTGGCGCACAAGCATCAATTTCAATCAGCAAATCACGAGCAACAGGATGTTTCTCAAGCATGGGAAAAATGGTTTAAGACGGTCGATAGTCTAGATGTAGCTCCAGCAGAATCAAATAGCGAGTATTAACAACTTTCCTTTGAGTGAACTCAATCAGCGGGCGGTTTTCTTGCCACACTTACGGGAAGCCCACACTGTTGCTTCTGTTCAGCAATCCTTTAGGATAACGATGGATAAAGTAATTGCTTTTGCCTGCTGCTATGTCTAACCCCCGTCCCGAAGATGGCGTTTCAATCGATCGACCGACCTCTATGCAAGAGGTTCACTTCAGTCGGGCCCGATCGAGCCTGAAGCAAACCTTAAGTCGCTATTCGCAGCAGTTGCGGCGCGGTCAGCGTAATGTTGCCGCCGTGGAACTACAGGCAGCCCTTAAAACCGACTGTGATCGGTTGAATGCTAGTCTCGAAAAGCTTGATCAGGGTTTAATTCGGATTGCGGTGTTTGGTTTGGTGAGTCGCGGTAAATCAGCCGTCATTAATGCGCTGCTGGGGCAAAAGATTTTACAAACCGGTCCGCTGCATGGTGTTACCCAATATCCGCGCTCCGTCTACTGGACGGCTGCCAACAGTCAGGCTCAAATTGAACTGATCGACACGCCCGGACTAGATGAAGTTGGGGGCGAAAGCCGTGCTAACATGGCCCGCACCGTCGCCGAGCAAGCCGATTTGATCTTATTTGTGGTGGCTGGCGACATTACTCGCACCGAGTATCAGGCATTAACGGAACTGCAAGCCGCCTGTAAGCCTATGATTTTGGTGTTCAACAAAACGGATTTGTATCCCAATCAAGATCGTCAGAGTATTTACCGTAAGCTGGAATCTTTGTTTGCTGCCGATCGCCTATCAACGCATCGCCCCATGCTGGCTGCCGAAGATATTGTGTTGGTAGCTGCCGAACCTGCCCCAATGGAGGTGCGCGTGGAGTGGGAGGATGGACGAGTAACGCACGAATGGGAGTCGCCACCGCCGCAGGTAGAACCGCTGAAGCGAAAACTGCTAGAAATTCTGAATCGGGAAGGCAAATCGTTGTTGGCGTTGAACGCCTCCGGCAAGCCCGCGAAACGGAAGCCAATTTGGTCCGAAAAACCCTGAAGCTGCATCGCTCGGAAGCCGAAGCCTTGATCTGGCAATTTACCAAATGGAAAGCGATTGTGGTGGCGGCAAACCCCATTGCTGTGCTCGATTTGCTGGGCGGTACTGCGACCGATTTGGTGATGATTCGCAATTTGGCCAGGCTATATGGCTTACCGATGACCAACCACGAGGCAGGCAAATTACTGAGGGCAATTCTTTGGAGTTCGGGCAGTTTGCTGGTCGGGGAAGTAGGCAGCAGTTTGCTATTTGGCGCAGGTAAAAGTGCGGCTGCGGTCGCAACAGCCGTTGACAGCGTTTCTGGCATCATGGCCTATGGTGGGGCAGCAGTCGCCCAAGCCAGCCTGGCGGGATATGGCTCTTACCGGGTCGGCAAAGCTGCCCAAGTTTATCTAGAGCAAGGCTGTACTTGGGGGCCGCAAGGCATCGATACGGTGATTCAGGATATTTTGCAGCAAGTTGATTCCGAGACGGTGATTCATCGCCTCAAACGCGAACTGCTGCCACAAATGCCTCGGTAGGGGAATGGGTAGATGGGTGCAGGAGTGGAAAGCTTTCCCATCTGCTATTTTTGTTTGATTACACAATTGCCTTAAGCGACGCAGCTTCGATGGGCTTGCTTTGGTTTAGGACGGGTTGAGCCGCTTTGGTAGTGGTTGCATGGGCATAAAGTACCTTGATGGGTACTGTTGGGTCAATGTTCAAACCTCTATACTTCAAGTCATCAACAAGTAGATATTGCTTAAATACCATTACTCTTGTTTGTCAAACTTTGTATTTGTTTATCAAACTTCATAGAGGTGATGTTCCGATGGCATTTACTGAAAGACACAAAACATAACCCAAGAAGCAATTGGCATAAAGCTTTAGATTTTCCTCTCAAGGATCAAGAAACACTCTTTATCTAGGGGATACATTATGCACGTTACATTTTCGTTAACGGACAAGCCCAGCATCCGCTTACCTTTTGAGCGCTATGCAAGCACTCCAGCCATAAACCCTGCTAACTCTTACGAAGCCACAGGGGTACTTCACAACGCGATCTTTGATTATGTTGCTAAGGAGTTGACTGCCGAACGATATTACGGTTCAGATCCATGTCTAGACTCCATCATTCGCGCGACTCTAAACGTCGTGAAAGACTCACATCTCTGGGAGCTAGGCTGTGTCTGCGTCATTGCAGAGGGTTGCCCTTGCCGAGACTTTATCGACTGGATTCTAGCAAACTTTCCGTCAGCACCAAACGAATCATCTTCGGCCATTTCCAGAAAAGACATCCCGTTACAGCGCCCTAGTAGAGCCGAGATTGAAAAGTTTGTCCTGACTCACATCCCAGATTGTGATCGCAACTCTTTCCTTACCCCATTCAATGAACTGTTCGACAACATCGACCGATTATCTGCGGATGAAGGCAGCATACGCGCATTTCAGAAAGCAGTTGTGGGCATTGAAGCAAGCATTCTCAATGCTCATATTGCTCCGTTGCCGCGACAAATTCTTCTAATTACAACTTCTGTGGCTCGTCACTCGCTTTTTCTTGCCTTCTCTGGTGGTCGTGATACTGCCGCAATTCCAGAATGGCTGACGAGCGATGCCGCCGGTGCAAGTATTGGAGTGGTGATCGGAGGGCCAAAAGGTGGGCTAATTGGTGCAACGATCTTCTCTCTGGCGACGGTTGTTGGAGTTCCGGGTTGGTGAGTTGTTGGCTCAGCATTTGCCATCTCCTGGATTCTTGTTTCTAGAAAAGTTATCGATGAAACCGATGAGACCAGGAGATGGTTTAGCCCAATATGGCAAATTCCCAAAATCAAACCTTTCAGATGCCTTTCAACTAAACCGATCGCGGTCATGAGGTTGGCCAAAATCAATCATCGGCCCTTTAGGAACAAGCCGCGTTGGGTTCACTTTGGGATGGCTAATGTAATAGTGCCGCTTGATGTGGTCGAGATTGCAGGTTTCTTGAATGCCCGGCTGCTGGTAGATATCGCGCAGATAGCCCCATAAGTTGGGATAATCCACAATTCGGCGCAAATTACACTTGAAATGCACGTAATACACGGCATCAAAGCGGAGCAGCGTTGTAAATAGACAAATATCTGCTTCGGTGATTTGGTTGCCGCAGAGATAGCGGTGCTGGCTGAGCACTTGCTCCCAGTGGTCAAGCGCTTCAAACAGTTCGGTGACAGCTTCTTCATAGGCAGACTGCTTGGTGGCAAATCCGGCTCGATACACCCCGTTGTTGATCGGCTGATAGATGGCGTCGATGGTTTGATCAATGACTTGCTGCAAGTCGGCAGGGTAAAGATCGAATCCGGCGGGCGAAACGGCTGCAAACTCGGTATCGAACATGCGAATAATTTCGCGGGATTCGTTGTTGACAATGGTTTGAGTGTGTTTGTCCCATAGAATGGGCACTGTCACCCGACCGGTGTAGTGTTGGTCTACTTTAATGTAAATCTCCCAAAGATAACGCGACCCATTCACAAAATCTGGAATGCAGCCTGCTCCTTGCGAAAATTCCCAGCCGTGCTCGCCCATCACCGGATCGACAACCGAAACCGAAACTGCATCCGTTAAGTCCTTAAACTGCCGCATCATCAGCGTCCGATGCGCCCAAGGACATGCCAACGACACGTAAAGATGATACCGATCGGCTTCGGCTTTGAAGCCACTGCTGCCATCTGCTGTAATCCAATTGCGAAAGGTGGTAGAAGGACGAACAAAACGCCCCTGCTCATCTTCCTGCTCCCGGTCAGAAACCCATTTGCCTTGCTGTAAAACGCCCAGTCCCATTACTTTCTCCTCTAGTGCATATTGTGCCGTGCCCCTAGACAGCGGTTTCTTTTAGAGTAAAGCAATTTTCAGCAGCGACACTGCCCTGGGGATGAGTCTGCGGGGTGATTGCAACCTGTTTCCTTTTTGGCACGCTAATGCTGAAGTAAGAAAATTACGGTGAACAGTCAAACGCAGGGAAAGGCATGATCAAATCCTGGATGGTAATTGGTGGTGTAGCTCTACTCGTTGCAATTTTGGGCGGCGGGATTGTACCTCCCAATGGCGTTAAGTGGTTTAAGCGGCTGCAACGCCCGCGCTGGTTAACCTTTGAAAAATTGATTCCGTTAGTCTGGACGATTGTTTTTGTTTGTGGCACTTGGTCAGCCATTCTGGTTTGGAACCAAGATCCCGGTACTTCTAGAACATGGGGATTCATGGCAGGCTATCTGCTGCTAGAGCTATCGATCTTGGCTTACAATCCGGCGATGCTGTTTGCCCGCAGCCTCAAACTTGGCACAATCGTTGGCGCAGTTGGATTTGTAGTTGGGCTGATTTTGGCGCTCGCCGTTTGGAGTGTTTCCAGCAATGCGGCGCTTTTGCTACTGCCAATGTTGCTCTGGAGTCCCATCGGCACTTACACGACTTGGGCAATGCTGAAACTGAACCCGACTGAAGCATAATCTGATTGACTGCTTGCGGTAGAGGCGGGTTGCACAGGCTTTCTCAATCGAAGCTAATGATCTTCGGGAAACCCACCCCTACAATTGAACTAAAATTTTTAACCGAGATAGGAAGCAGATTTTATCGCTTTGTTAAGATGGGAAGTCCATCTTCCGGTTGCCAGTCAGTTGTAGGAGACGATTCATGCTGTGTTTTGAGAAGAGTGCCCACACCAAACGTGCGTCCCAGATTTTAGTCCTAGTTCTGATTGCTTCACTTGGAGCAAGCTGCTCAGAAAGCAAGGTTTCTCAGTGCAGCAAGCTAATCGATATTGCAAATCGGGCTGTAACGGGCGTCAAGCAAGTATCTGACAGCGGCGTCGCTAACACCTCTCAACCCAGCAGCATTGAGCAAATGAACGACATTGCCGATGTTGCCAACAACGCTAAGGCGGAAATGGAAGCTTTGCAGCTAAATGACGAGCAGCTACAAGGCTATCAAACCCGTTTCATCACCATGTATACTGACACGAACAAAGCCACCCGCGATCTGGTGACGGCTGCGGAAGCTAAAGATGCTCAAGCGGCTCAGCAGGCGTTTAATGCGCTGCAAACTGCAACGGCTCAAGAAGAACCCTTGGTGACAGAAGTAAATACCTATTGCGAAGTGCCGCCTGGTGCTGCTGCTGAAAGTCCGTCGACATCGCCTCAAACCTCACCGTAAAACTGACTGTAAGTAAAACTGACTGTAAAAAGATAGCGCTCCTTTAGAGCAGGGTTCGTTTTTGCGGATCAAATGGCTCCATATTGGGCAACTAGTGGATTGGGAGCTTTTAGATCAGCAGCTTTTTGCCCTGCAAGCCAAGCCCACATCTGATCACCATAAGAAAAATGCCACCATTCCCCCGGATGCTGCTCAAATCCTGCTGTAGTCATAGCGGCTTTGAGAATTTGGCGGTTGAGGTGAAATTGGGCCCAATCGGGTTGCTGAGTTTCAAGCTCAGCGTAGTAATTGGGATCAGAGCGAGGCGACATCTCATCGATCGGCGATCCCATTTCAACCGTCCGACCAGCGGCATCAACCAAACTGACATCAACGGCAGCTCCTGTGCTGTGCGGCGGCGGCATGGTAGGGTCGAGGCTCGGAAGCGCCCAAAATTGATAGACTTTCGCCAAAAATTCTTGCTGCTGTGCGATGGTGAGTTCAGCGTCAGTTAGCCCTTCGGACTGAATCACCTGCTGGAAGGTGTAGTCCACCATAAACTGCTGCACGGCAATCGGACGGTAGGCATCAAAAATCTGAATCCGCCAACCTGGATACTGCTCTTGTAAAGCCGTTTGGGACATCAGCAACCGCTCCAACACGCTTTGACGCAAAAAATAAGGAGATTTCTCGCCATAGGGAGCCGACAGTTTTGTGTAAGGGTGAGGAGACTCAACGGCAAAGCGGTCGATCGGAATTTCAACCAACAACTCATGACATTCATGGATCGGAATTTGTTGATAAGGCTTCATGAAGTTTTTGTATAGGTTGTTTTTTGCAAAAGTGTTAGAACTGACGCAAAAATGTCAAGACTAGAAATAGCCACCCACTGCTGAATCACTTTGCTTTGATGCATGTGTCTTAAAGATGAAGCACAGATGAAAACAGATGAAAAAGGAAAATGCAGCCGTAACTATCGGAAAACTGCCCTGCCTCCGTTCTTCTTTCCTCATCTTAGGAAAAGGCCATAAATAATCTTCAGGATGTTAGCATCTCAGCAATCAAGCCTATAGCAGTTGAAAAGTTCGTTAAGACGGGGTGCAGGGGTTCCACCTCTGACTGGGGGCGCCGCCTCAAATCCCTTATTTCAAACCTCTAGATGGTTGCTATAGATTTGCTAGAGAAGAGCATAAGTGATGCCAATGCAAGACTTAACAACAAGAGCCGCCAGTTTATGAGCTTAGAAAAATCCAAAAAACCCAAAATGCTGGTTGTCGATGATGAACCCGATAACCTCGATTTGCTCTACCGCACCTTTCGCCGCGATTTTAACGTTCTGCGAGCCGAAAGCGGTATTGTTGCCCTGGAAATTCTGGCGGCAGAAGGCGAAGTTGCAGTCATTATTTCAGATCAGCGAATGCCGGAAATGAAAGGAACTGAGTTTCTCAGTAAGACAGTGCCGCAATTTCCTGACACGATGCGGATTATTTTGACGGGCTTCACTGATGTGGAAGACTTGGTAGAAGCCATTAACTCTGGTCAGGTTTATAAGTACATCACCAAACCTTGGGATCCTAATGAACTCAAATCGGTGGTGCAGCGAGCGGCTGAAACTTACGAACTTTTGAAGCAGCGCACCGAAGAACTGAGACGTGCCCAAATTCAAATGATGCTGATGAGCAGCGTGACTGAAGCACTGGATCATGCTGTTCCTATTGAAAAGTGCCTTCACCTCATTGCAGATGCCTATCGAGAAACGTTTACAGCCGATGTTTGTGTGCTGCAACTACTTGAGAATGGTCACTTGGGCACCCGAATGGTGAGCGGTACGCCTGCCCCTGAATTGCATCAAGATCCGTTGGTTGAAGCTGGGATTGCCACAGGCAAAATTCAGGCAGCAATGAATATCCCGGCTGACGTGAATCTATCTGTTTCCAGCTATGCTGAAGCAGGCGTTCAGGCGCATTTGGTGATTCCAGTCATTTCCAAAATACGGTGCTGGCGATTCTGTCGTTGCAGTGGCAGCAGCCGCAAGTCCTCCGAGACGATGAACTATTGTTGCTGCATCTGTCGGCTCAGCAAGTCGGGATGGTGTTAATTTGTGCGCGTCAGTATGCAGCAGTTGTGTAGGATTGAGGGGTAGCATTTCCGCAAAGTTACGTGACCTCACTTCTGCCCCCCGATCTGCCTTCTGATCCGCCTCCCCCGCCCCAAGCGCAAGAGATTCAAAATCTGTTCAACCGCATTGCCCCGGACTATGATCGGCTTAACGATTGGCTCAGTTTGGGGCAGCATCGTATTTGGAAGCAAATGGCGGTGAAGTGGAGCGAGGCGCAGGCAGGGTCAACTTGTTTAGATGTCTGCTGTGGCAGTGGCGATTTAGCGAGGCTTTTGGCGCGACAGGTCGGCAAAACGGGCAAGGTTTACGGGGTAGATTTCTCTGCTGCCCAACTTGTGGTGGCTCAACAGCACACCCTCAACAGCGTGCAATTTCTGCCCGTAGAATGGGTTGAGGCAGATGCGCTGAGTTTGCCCTTTCCAGACAACCAGTTTGATGCAGCCACAATGGGCTATGGTTTACGCAATGTCATCGATATTTCCCGTAGCTTAAGCGAACTTCATCGTGTCTTGAAACCGAGCGCAAGAGCGGCAGTCTTAGATTTCCATCGCCCCACAAATTCAACAGTACGTGCCTTTCAGCAGTGGTATTTGAACGCCATCGTGGTGCCAATGGCAGAATCATTAGGATTGAAGCAGGAATACGCCTACATTAGCCCTAGCCTCGATCGATTTCCCACTGGAGATCAACAAGTAGTGTTGGCACGTCAAGCCGGGTTTGCTCACGTTACGCACTACCCCATTGCAGGAGGCATCATGGGTGTTTTGGTTGCCCAAAAATCGGCTTGTTGCTAATAGGATAATCGTAAAATTCTGCACATTAAATTGCTGCTCTCAACCCATCTCTCGCTCAATTTCAAACCCTTCTTAAGTCTTCATTTCTAACGCTAGCTTGTGAATGTTTATCCGCTTTGGACACTGATAGCTCCACCCATTGTAGGTGGCATTATTGGCTATTTCACAAATGATATTGCCATCAAAATGTTGTTTCGTCCTTACCAAGCGTATTACATCGCTGGACGACGAGTTCCTTTTACGCCCGGTTTGATTCCTAGCAATCAGGAACGCCTAGCCCAACGCATTTCGGATGCCATCATGGGTTCGCTGCTGACCCCAGAAGAATTGCAAAATTTAGCCCGTAAGCTGCTGCAAACCGAACGGACACAGGCTGCAATTCAATGGTTGCTAAAACTTGCTCTGGATCAGCTTCAGGGCAGCAATCAAGACAAGTTAAATCACATCATCGCCGATATTTTGCGAGATTTAGTTGGGCAGGGGGTTCCTCGGTTGCTAAAGGTGATGGCACGGCGAGAGGATTTTTTAGAACAGCAGTTGAATCAAATTTTTGATCAAGTCATCTTGGAATTGCGCCTGAATGAGGCTCAAGCGGAACAGTTAGCCGATTGGCTGCTAGAAGTGGTGATTCCGCCGGATGTGGTGCGGCAAATCATTGTCGATTTTCTCACCGATCACAATATTCGGATTATTGATGAAGGGCTACGCGAAAAAACCAGCGGTACTTATTGGGTGGTGGCAAATCTGTTTGGTGTCCGCAATGCCCTCACTCGCCTGCGAACCTACTGCCTAGATGAGCGACTCCAAAGCAACCAGCGCATTCTTGAACTGATCAACTCTTTGGGCATCCGAAGTCGGCTCAGAGAGCTTTTGCAAAATCTTTCGCTGCAAAATCTGCCAGTTTCTACGGTGCGGCAACTCCGTAAGTCAATGCGTGACAGCGTTCGTAGCTATGTGCAGGTGAAAGGGGCCGATCTTCTAAAAGGCATGAGCACCTCGATTGACTGGGAAAATGTGGCTTCGCTGCTGCTGAATCGACTGCGCAACTCTGAGGTGGTGGATAGCTCTTTGGAACCTGTCAGCCGCGAGTTGTCCTTAGTGTTAGAACGCTACTTGGAGCGCGATCTAGAGCCAATTGTGATGCAGATTATTCCTATCTTGAGCATCGATCAGGTCATTTTGAATCGCGTTAAGGCAACGCCAGCCCGTGATCTAGAGCTTGCAATTCAGGGCATTGTCAAAAGCGAGCTTCAGGCAATTGTCAACCTAGGAGGCGTTTTGGGTGTGGTGATCGGCTTGCTACAAACCATTAGCCTCTTGCTGCAATAAAACCGCTGTTGCAATCAATCTGCTGTTGCAATCAATCTGCTGCAATAAAACGACCTATATCTTCTCAAAACTTAGAAAAAGCCGACCGTGCTTTAAGAGTTTACGGCATCGATCGGCTCTTGCTAAGGTTTCACTGAAATGCGGCCCTCAAACGGGACTAGGTTACTTCGTGATGAAGTCTTTGCCTTGCTGAAGCGCAGCTTGTCCAATGTTCTTGGCAACCCAACCCAATGCTAGAGCCAACGGTAAAATGACAATGAGAATACGCCAGTCCATAATGTGTTCCCTCCACTTAAAGTTTTATAAATAACTCTCATCTTAAGATTCATTTTGCGGTGAGTTGCCGAGTTTTGCCAGCCATCTGTTTACATTTATTTACAATTATTTTTGAGCCTTGGGGAGTTGATCGGCACAAAAGCCAAGATTGCTGCCTTTGCCCGCATGAACTAAGGCAAGCTGCTCATAGCGTTTAGCGTGTTCAACTAGCTCAGTTGCCTCTGCTTCAGAAACAGAACGCACAACTTTAGCAGGCACACCAACAACAAGGGATCGGGCTGGTACGTCTTTTGTCACTACCGATCCTGCCCCAACGATACTCTCTGCTCCAATGCGAACGCCATCCAGCACAATGGCACCAATTCCAATCAGGCAGCCTCTTTCCACATGAGCACTGTGAATGACTGCCCGATGCCCAACGGTGACATAGTCTCCTAACACCGTTGGCTTGCCGGGATCACCATGCAAAATCGCCCCATCTTGGACATTTGTAAACGCGCCAATCTGGATCTGTTCAACGTCGCCCCGCACCACAGCCCCATACCAAATGCTGACTCCTGTAGCCACTGTCACTCGACCGATAACGACTGCGTTTGCAGCCACAAAAGCCGCCTGAGACAGGTCGCAAGGCTGCCAGTAGGCTGAACTTGTCAGGGGCAGAGAGTTTGCAGAATTATCCATAAATTATCAAGATTAGGGTTGAGCACTTTACTTAAACAAGTTCGTTAGCCCGTGAAATACGAGACCAGCCAGAATATACATTATGCGAGAAGTTCCAAGGAGTATAATAGAACCACTAGAACTGGCGTAGGTTGCCCATGCTAGTCTCAATTGCATGATGAATCCAGCTCTCCAATATCCAATCTTTGGCCCTGAAATTCAGTGTCCCCACTGTCGGCAGATGATTCCAGCGCTAACCCTGACAGATACATACCTCTGTCAACGGCATGGGGCGTTTGAAGCAGACCCAAAGACGGGTGAATTAATTCACCTGCAATCCGGGCGACACTGGCGACGCTGGAATAACGAGTGGTATCGCCAGCACACTCATCCAGACGGCATTCGGTTTGAAATCCATGAAGCACTTGATCGGCTCTACACTCAGGGCTATCGGGCCACCCGTGTGATTATTGCCCAACGTTATAAAGATTTAATTAACACCTATCTGGAGCGCAGCACGCCGTGGCGAGGGCAGCCGGAGTCTTCCCGGCCCCGTCTTTATGGACTCCCGGTTGAATTCAGCCCTGATCCCGCTGAGGAGCCTTGTTGGGATGTGATCAACTTCGATCTAGAGAAAGAACCAGGCGCACCTGTGCGCTACCCCTACTTTCGGCTGTTTGAGTAGCTCGAAAGCTAAATTCCTATGCATCACGCCTCAATTCGTACTGCTGACATTCATCGGGCCATTACTTTCTACGAGCAGCTTGGTTTCCAGGTTTGCGAACGGTTCACCGCGGGGATCACCCTAGCCTGCTGGATGGAAGGACTGGGCGGACGGATTGAACTCCTGCAAGTGCCTCAGCCTCGCCCTGCTCAAGATGCTTTTGAAGACGAACATTACACAGGCTATTACCATCTTTCCTTTGACTTGACTGATCAAGTTACTGACCTTTCCGACTGGCTCGACCAGTTGAAAACTCAGTTCCAGCAGGCGACTCAAAGCTCAGAACAGGTGCAGCCGCTGAGGGTGCTGCTGGAGCCAAAACAGCAGATGATCGGAGATCGCGTTTATGAAGTTAGCTTTATTGCTGATGCCGATGGCTTACCTCTAGAGTTTCTGCGGATGATGACAACTCTAGAAAATCGTTAGAATGAGGTGTATCGCTGTCGTCACTCTGGGACAGCCCGGTCAGCAGGGCAGACGGCAACGAAGTTAATTATTATGTATTGGTGAGAAAAATAAGGTCACTTATGGAACCTGGTAGTCGAGTCAGCGGCTCTCTTAGATCCACGATTGGATCTACTAAAAGTAGCCCTCATAAGCTCGCAAATATTATGGGTACGGTGGTTGCACTGCTCACTCTAACTGTCCCCCTGTTTGCAATCGCGCATTTCTCTTCACCATCCCAGCAGACGTGGCAAACTCCAGCCCAACTGCTGCCCAGCGTGAGAAGATAGGGAGCAAAGCAAAGCACATCTACTCAACGAGCCGACGATTCGCCTGAGGCTGAGAGCCGCAAGCAACCAAGTTTTGTCTGTCTTTGCGGTTGAAAGCAAGGCATTCAGACATGAGGTTTTTGTGTGGGAATCTGTAAGTGGCTTGGACTTCCCCTAAAATGCTATTCGGGGACAGTATTCTGCTGATCAATGATTTGATCAATTTGTCTAGCAAGACTGCCAGTTTGGGTAGCCTTGTTTTCTGACAAGTGCAGTTTGCCGTCCCTTTGTCCTGATTGATTTGGAGAAACGCTGTGGATTTGTCGCAGATTCCGCCTCAGCCCAAACCTGGGTTGCTCAACGTTTTGATTGAAATTCCTGCTGGCAGCAAAAATAAGTACGAATTCGACAAAGATCTGCAAGCTTTTGCACTTGACCGAGTTCTTTATGCTTCTGTTCAGTATCCCTTTGACTATGGGTTCGTACCCAATACGCTAGCGGATGATGGTGATCCGTTGGATGGTATGGTGATCATGGATCAGCCCACTTTTCCAGGATGCATTATTGCCGCTCGACCGATTGGCATGTTGGAAATGGTCGATGGCGGCGATCGGGATGAAAAAATTCTCTGCGTACCAGATAAAGATCCTCGTTACGCTGATGTGAAATCGCTGAAAGATATTGCCCCTCACCGCCTAGAAGAGGTGGCTGAGTTTTTTAGAACCTACAAAAACTTAGAAAAGAAGGTGACTGAAATCCTTGGATGGAAAGATGTGGATCAGGTCATGCCTCTAGTGGAAACTTGCATCAAGGCAGCTACCAAATAGACGAGTCTTCACACCCATTCTTCAACACCAATTTTGGAGAGTTGGGATAATCTTAAAACATGGGCGGTTGTTTGACAGCCGCCTTTTTGTTAACAGAGCAATGGGTTCACATCCGACTTGAGTAAAATCTTGACGCTTCTCTATAGAGATGAGCTATCAGATTTGGGAATGATGGGTTAGGTCAGTCAACCTAACCTGTTTAGGACGGGTGCAATTTAAGCTGCTTCGCTTCCCTGTCTGCCAAACTTACAAAAAACGTCCTTAACGTCCCTCAGAATATTGAGATATCGAGGGAGCAACCGTAAGCTATGGGACTGATCTTACAAAGAGAGACTGGGAAGGCAAGGGCAAATTTAACCGTTGCTTCCCGAAAAAATTTTGATTACCAGACTTTCTCTCAAATCTAGAACGTTCTATTAGACTCTGTGGCTCTGCTGATTCGGCTATCGTTCGACTCATTCGCGCTTTACCTGTAGTGCAATTTGTAGTACATGGTCAATTTGCGATCCTTTTTGGGTAACGAGTTTCCAAGCAGTTCAGGGTAATACACAATCTGCAACCATGACTAGTTGTCGTCCCTGCGAGTTTACCGTCAAATTTTGGGGAGTTCGGGGCAATATCCCAACACCTGGAATAGAAACCATCCGTTATGGTGGTAATACAGCTTGTGTGGAACTTCAGGTTGCAGGACAACGTCTAATCTTTGATGGCGGCACTGGGCTACGGGTTTTAGGAAAACAGCTAGTGCAGGAGATGCCAGTTCAGGCACACCTCTTTTTCACCCACACTCACTGGGATCGGATTCAGGGATTTCCTTTCTTTGCTCCGGCTTTTGTCAGTGGCAATCAGTTTGATATTTATGGAGCGGTGGGTCAAAATGGGGCATCCATTAAGCAGCGCCTCTCTGAACAGATGTTGCGCCCTAACTTTCCAGTGCCTTTACAGATGATGCAAGCAGCACTGAACTTCCACGATATTTTGCCAGGTTCAGCAATTACTCTAGAGAAAGATATCGTAGTTGAAACCATTGCGCTCCATCGTTCTAACAGCGCAATCGGCTATCGGGTGACTTGGAACAATCATTCTGTTGTCTATGCAACCGATGTAGAGTATCGAGCCAATCAGATCGAGCCGAGGTTGCTCTACTTAGCTCAGCAAGCTGATTTACTCATTTACGACATTGCCTCGGCTGCCAATTCCATGGAGCAAAATGCTTCGCCAGAGCAAAGTCCCGCCATTTCCCCTTCTGCATGGCAGGCAGGGATTGAGGTTGCAAACATGACGCAGGTGAAACAAATGGTGTTATTTCATCATGACCCCTGCGACGAAGATGACTTTTTAGATCAGGTTGAGGCAGAAATGCAAGCCCGTTCTGCTGAGGTGAGGTTGGCGCGGGAAGGCATGGTGGTGTCTATTGGAACGCACTGACGAGATGCTAGGAGGCTGTGATCCATTCTAGCGAGAACCCTGACGATGGCAGCGCGACAGCCTTGCCTGTTTTTGAGGGCGGGCGCGATCCGGCGGATACCGTCAACGGTTGACCCTAAATGGATGACGTGCCCTAGGTAAGAGAAATGGTGTCTGTTTAGGATTTGAGTAGCTCAAGCGGTTTGGTGAAAAGTTGCAGGCTGATGACAAGCAGCGGAAAGCCGACTCCTAATAACCCTAGCCAACTTACCAAAAGGACAAATAGAGCTTGCAGCAATTTGTTATGGATGAAGAGAGTCTGATTTTGAAAAAAATTGCCCAATTGCGTACTGCTTGCCGTCAAGATTGCGCCCCCAACCCCAAACAGTAAGCTGACCAGAAACCAAGACTGTAAGCTGGTTCTGGTTTGCCCCAACCCCAAGGCGGGCAGAATGGCAAAGCCAATAATTTCTAAGGCAAGCCAAATACCCAGACAAACAAAGAAATCTTTTCTAGCCAAGTCGCTCATAGATCAAATTTTGGCTCGTAATAGGAGTAAAAATAAGCTCGTCCACTAGCAGAATTCTAAGCAAGACAAACTTGTCGAAGTGTAGAGCGTTCACCTGCATTCTGAATTGCTCAAATTTCAGCAGCAGAACAACCTCTAGTTATTTTTACTCTATGTAGCCCACCGAATACTGTAGTTTTGTGAGCTTCTGCCAAGTTTTGCAAAAATCGCTTGATTGCTGGTGTTGAAACTTAATTCAACTTTATTTGAAGCTGGCAGTAAGTAAACTTTGATGTCTCAGTTGTCCTGACCTTGGTAGCGTCTGTTAGCCTGCAATATATAGGCTTGGGTTGCTGAGCCGCTGCTTTTGAGAAGCTAATTTATGACTCGAAGCATTCAATCATCCTTTTGAGATAAACAGTTTGAGATAAAGAGTTTCAGATGGTCAGTTTGAAATCATAGTTCGATGTTCACTCAGCAAAACTAATGACTTATTAGTTCGGTGAGTTCATGAACTAACAGTTGCGGAATTGGGTTAGTGCAAAACCAAGCAATATTGGGTTAGTCCAATGATTAATTCGATTGCCTGACCCATTTAGCCAGGTTTGTCCGTTTATATCAACGATTTACTAGACTGCTAAGCGAGCTAACCGATGAATCATTATTGCTATCAGTGGGTTGAAGATTGGTGTCAGGAAAATGGTTGGACTGAGTTGTTCTTGCAAAAGCGGAACGAGTTCTGGGCTTTTCCACCCAATGGGGTGATGCCGTTACCCATTCCCAACCAGGTTTTGAGAGAAATTAAAGCTCAGCATGGCTTAAGTGGAACTGAACGGCTCTGGTGTTTAGCTGCGAGTATGACCGCAGTTGTGTCTGCGGGTTTAACCTACTTTGCCCAGTCACCGATGCCTTTGGTGGCAGCGTTTGCCTTCTGTGCCCTGATTGCGGCTGGCTTAGAAGTAGAAGAATAAAACCCTAAGTATTATTAATATTCGATTCCAGGTTGAGCTTTGACACCCTGTTCGCGGAAGGGGTGTTTGACTAGACTCATTTCGGTCACGAGATCTGCCTGTTCGATCAATGCTGCCGGAGCACCTCTACCCGTTAGGATTACATGAGAACCGGAGGGCTTTTGCGCTAATCCTGCCAAAACTTCTGAAACCTGAAGATAACCGAGCTTAAGCGCAATATTTACTTCATCAAGTAAAACCAACTGAAACTCTGGGTTCTGGATGAAGGTCAGGGCGGTTTGCCAAGCTTGTTGCGCTTTTTGGATGTCCCGCTCGCGGTCTTGCGTTTCCCAGGTGAAGCCTTCTCCGAGGGCGTGAAATTCTAATAGCGGCGCATGTCCTGCTGTCCAGTGAGAAAAGGCGGCTTTTTCGGCAGGTTCCCAGGCTCCTTTAATAAATTGAACAATCGCCACTCGATAGCCGTGCCCTAGCGAGCGCAGCACCATTCCTAGAGCGGCTGTGGTTTTGCCTTTGCCGTTGCCTGTATGCACAATCACTAATCCCTTCTCTTGGGTGCGTTCTGCAAGGCGCTGTTCTTGTACTTCTTTACGGCGCTGCATTTTGCGGCGATATTGCTCCTCGGTTAGCCCTTTGGCGGTGGCTTCATCGTCAAGTTGAGTCGCTTCTTGGTCAGCGAGTGGAGTGATCGGCGTAAGTTCCATGCGGTTAATCAGGTTGTCTGAGAGAGTTTGCTCCCATTTTGACATGCAGTGTTGACCTGAAGCGTGGCAATACTGCAAAAAGTCATACTGCCAGATGACACCTTGTACCGTCAGATTTAGACTAGATTTCAGGAATTAGTCTAGAAGCGGGGCAGAACGCTGCCAAGTCTGAGCTTCAATCACCGTATGCACTTGCCAGTTGGGATCGGTAACAGGAAAATCTGAGCGGTAGTGACCTCCTCGACTCTCCGTGCGGAAAGCAGCACTTTTGAGGATCAGGGCAGCAATGTCTAGCAGGTTGCGCAACTCTCCCCAATCGCGTAAGGCTTGAACGGTCTCAGAGCCGGTAATTTGCCAGGAATATCGATCGGTAGATTGCATGATCTGCATCAAGGTTTGGCTTAGAGGCAGGGCTGCTAGGTCATGCTGCCACATTTCAACTTGAGTAATGGCTTGCTCTAGCACCTCCTGCTCTCGACAAATCCCGGCACTTTGCCACATCAAGCGAGCCACCTCCTGCCGCCAATCTTGCATCTGAGCTTGAATCGG
The DNA here is from genome assembly GCA_012033495.1 of Cyanobacteria bacterium RM1_2_2. Taxonomy (GTDB): domain Bacteria; phylum Cyanobacteriota; class Cyanobacteriia; order Elainellales; family Elainellaceae; genus Elainella. The sequence continues at coordinate 22,320 of JAAUQT010000063.1, forward strand.
CGAGATCAGGGCTGTCAGTTCTAGGGTTCTGGCCATACTGCGTGAGGGCGGAGGTTCTGAAGCTTGGCTCACTTCTAAGACAGCCAACTGTGCTCCAAACACCAAACATTCTAGCAAGGAGTTGCTAGCCAGCCGGTTCGCGCCATGAACCCCGGTGCTGGTGGTTTCTCCCACGGCATATAAACTCGAAATCGTTGTGCGGCTGAGGGTGTCTGCGGTGATGCCACCCATCCAATAGTGAGCCGCAGGCGCCACCGGAATTGGCTCTTGAAACAGATCTACGCCCCATCGCCGACAAACTTGAATAATATTAGGAAACCGATGGCGGATGGTTTCGGGTGGAATTGGTCGCAGATCGAGCCAAACATGAGCCGCTGCCGGATCGCTTGCCGTTTTTTGTAAATGATTGAAAATCGCGCGGCTCACCACGTCTCTGGGCGCAAGTTCTCCTGCCGATGGTAATCAAATGCAAATCGATGTCCTTGGTCGTCAATTAGATGCGCCCCTTCTCCGCGCACGGCTTCGCTGATCAAAAATCGTGGTGCTCCCGGTTTGGTCAGGGCAGTGGGGTGAAACTGCACAAATTCTAGATCGCGTAGTTGTGCCCCAGATCGCCACGCCATTGCCACACCATCGCCCGTACTCACCGCAGGATTGGTGGTTTGGGCATAAACCTGACCGCCGCCACCCGTCGCCAAAATCACAGCTTCTGCCTTCAGCCAAATTAAAGTCGAGTCATACAGCAAACTCACGCCACGACAGGTTTGATCTTCCAACCATAGATCCAGCACAAACGCCTGCTGTAGCACCTGAATGTTTTTGCGAGCCAGCACTTGAGCCACTAAGGTTGTCACCATGGCGCGTCCGGTGGTGTCGGCAGCGTGCAGGACTCGGCGGCGAGAATGGGCGGCTTCTAGGGTGAGGGCAAGCGCATCTCCCTGCCGATCAAAGGCGACCCCCATCTCTACCAACGCATTCACACAGCGAGGAGCTTGCTCCACCAGAAGCGCTACGGCGGCTCGCTCGCACAGCCCCACTCCTGCTTTCAGCGTGTCCTCAATGTGGAGCTTCGGTGAGTCTTCTGGAGAAATGGCAGCGGCAATGCCACCTTGAGCCCAATCGCTTGCAGATAAATCTAGCCGATCTTTAGTGATTAGCCCCACCTGTAAGTGAGGCGGCAGGCAGAGAGCGGTATAGAGCCCGGCTGCACCCCCACCCACAACCAGAACATCAAATTGATTTGGCAGCGTGGCATGATACACAGGCAGAAACCCAGTCTTGCGGTTAGCTACGATAGGTGCGGGTTGATCAAGCGTATAAAAAATCGCCCTTACAGACTGGGGAACAGACAACAGCAGGCAAAATGCCAGAGTGCTGCGCTTTCCCTGTTAAGAGCGATACCGTAGTTAGCTCAGAAGTTAGCTCAGATCGGAACTTCTCAACGGATTCAGTGAGCTTTGCAGGCGTGGGGTGTTGTGCTCCTGCTCCTACAAGCCATCAGAATTAACGATAAATGCCATTATTAAACCGATCGCCACCCTCTACGAAGGTGTCTTCTGGAGCAGAAAGCGTGAAGTTATCAAGATTGGCCCGCAGTGTGTCGATTTGGCGCTCACTGAGTCCAGGCATATCAAAAACATCATCCACTTTTTCAAAAGGAGCGTTTTGTAAAATTTTCCGCGCCAAGGTTGGATACAGCCCTGGATAGTCCATGAAGGCACGGATGTTGGTATTATTCAGGTCAATTTTTTTGCCAAACTCGGTGGCCAATTTGTCGTCGGCTCGGTTGCGGGGTTCTACTGCCAAAATGGGTGTTGCATTAAAATCGAAGCTGTTCCAACCCAGTGCCATTGCGGGCTGAGGCATTCCCATCCATCCCAAGCAACCCAGCACAACTCCTAGTGCCATCAGCACGCCAGCCAGTCGTTTCATCGGTATGATCCCTCCCAGTCTTAGTCGATTAGATTTCATTGTAAACTTTCCTGTTCCCTCTCTCTCATCATTAATTGCTAAGTTCCTTTGCTGATTTTTGCAGCAGGTTAGTTCAGGCATTTTTTCTGTGAATTTCGCTATAAAAGTTACACTGAAAATCGCTGAACTAGAGGTGGAAGATGTTTAAGCGTGAGCCAATCCGCTCGTTCACCTATTTGAGTGCAACCACTGAAATTCAAGGTACGGTCAACGTTGAAGGCGATCTGCGAGTAGATGGAATTGTTCATGGCACGGTTGAAGTCAAAGGCGATCTTGAGATTTCTAAAACCGGGCTAATTGAAGGAGCGCAATTAAGAGCCACAAATATTGTGTCGCATGGTGTGATCAAGGCAAAAGTGATTGTTGAAGGACAGTTGACGCTGACCCGCACAGCTCGATTGGAAGGCGATGTGACCGCTCACGCGATTGACATTGAAGCAGGTGCGCTCTATGTCGGACATATCGCAACCCAAAACAGCGATGGCGTCAAAGCACTGCCTATGCCAACTCAGTATCCCAAATTAGTTGGGCAGGAAGATTAAGTGCGAATGGCGCTAATTTTAGTAAATTGAGAAGGGAAAGTTTGACGAGCGATAGGCAGGAGGCAGAAGGCAGAGGTCCTATGGCTGCCATGCTCCGATATCAGCCATTTCGCCTGTCCTAAACCTGATGGCTACAGCGATAGGTTCAGAATCAATCCTGCAACCAACACCGCAACCAAACATCGTGCAGATATAGCTGTCGCCAGGTTGCTTAGGATATTGGTATGAAAGGGGGGTGTGGGGGCGAAGCTCCCAGCCAGGGGTGGAACCCTGTACCCCGTTCTAACGCCAAGTGACAGCTATAGACTCAAGACCTCAAAACATGGG
>JAAUQT010000303.1 GCA_012033495.1 Cyanobacteria bacterium RM1_2_2
TCTGATTATCACGACGCTTGAAGATATTCCTTCAAAGTGCAAATATTATCTTGAGCATGAAGAGGAACGACTCAAAATTGTGAATCAAGCCTATGACTTTGTCACCAATCAGTTAAGCAGTACTGTACTGTGCGAACCGTTGTTAGAAGCCCTTGAAAATAAGCTAAAACCTTGTTCTGTATAGAGAGAGCTATGAGCCAGCGAGAGAGCCTTGAAGCAAGTAAACGAAATCTTTTACTAACTCGTCTAGAGTTATCAAGGCTATTGCAGCGTTTGGGAAATACTCCCTGGACACTTTTACCCAATCAGGCGTACCAGGCGTGTGTTGCTCCAAGCGTGACAGTAATTATTACGCTTTTTAACTATGCTGAATATATTCAAGAATGTTTGGATAGTGTGAGTCAATCTGACATCAAGACTCTGTTGGGTGGGTTCGATGTACTAGTGATTGACGATGGTTCTGTTGATGATTCTGTCGAACTTGTTGAACAGTACATTAAGTATTCAACAACTCCAACTTGCCTAGTCAAAAAGCATTTTAATACTGGTTTGGCAGATGCCCGCAACCTAGGACTTCAGTTAGCCCGTGCGCCATTTGTTTTCATTTTAGATGCCGATAACTGGGTTTATCCCAACTGTCTGTCGGCTCTATACGAGGCGATTATCCAGACTGAATATGCGGGAGTTTATGGAATGATCAATTGCTTTGATAACAATACTTACCAAGGTATCGGGCTGATGTCATTCTATGAATGGGATGTCCGCGAGCTTATCGCAATGCCCTATATTGATGCAATGGCTTTATTCAAGAAAGATATTCTGCTACAAGTTGGTGGTTATTCCACGGAACTGATGGAAATTGGCTGGTGTGGGTGGGAAGATTATGATCTTTGGTTGAAAATAGCTCAAAATGGCTATAGCTGTAAGTTGGTTCCTAATATTCTTAGTGCTTATCGAGTTCATAGTAACTCAATGATTAAAACAACAAATACTTATACACCGGTATTAGCAAAATATTTCAGGAAGAAATTTTCTCGTCTTGTTCACAAATACAGTGATTTGACTCAATTATTTGGTTTTCCACGCGATATTGAACTTGCCCTTAAATGAATAATTTGAGTAAATAAATTTAGCGAGTGAAACCAGCAGATCTTAACCCTATGCAAACCTCAATTGAGTCTCTACGAAACGCTGTCATCCAGCGATTAGAGTTAGTAAAGCTGTCGGAGCTATGGGGGAAAGAAGCTTGGACAATTTCAGGGAATGACGCTTATCACAACAGTCAGGCTGCTTCTGTTTCGGTTGTGATCACCCTCTATAATTATGCTGCTTACATTCAGCAATGTTTGGATAGCGTTTGTGCATCTCAGACAGAAGAACTACCTAACGGGTTTGAAATTGTTGTTGTCAACGATTGCTCCACCGATCACTCGGCTCAAGTTGTTCAAGACTATCTAAATAAGCGCTCGAACATTCCCATTTGTTTAGTCAATAAGCAATTTAACACAGGCTTAGCGGATGCTAGGAACTTAGGTCTTAAAATTTCCCGCGCTGATTTTGTTTTTATTCTCGATGCCGATAACTGGATTTATCCCAACTGTCTCTCAACTTTGCATCAAGCTATTCAAGGGGCTGCGGCTGCTTACGGGATCATCAGACGGGTAGATCAGGCAACTGGAGAAGAACTGAGTCCTTCATCCTATCAAGACTGGGATGTCCACGAATTGATTCGCTGCCCTTACATTGACGCAATGGCGATGTTTGATCGGCAAATTCTGCTTTCTGTGGGCGGATACTCGATGGAACTGATTCATCACGGTTGGTTTGGCTGGGAAGACTATGATCTCTGGTTAAAACTTGCCCAAGCTGGTCATCAAGCTCGATTCGTTGCTGAAACTTTGAGCGAATATCGAGTGCACGCTGGCTCGATGATCAACACTACAAACTTATATGCGGCTGCAATCGCTGAATACTTCCGCAAAAAATTCAAGCCCCTTGTCGAAAGCTATGAGGATTTCGATCTGTTGTTTGGTTATCCAATTGAGCGCACCCCTTCGATTGAGGAACAACAAGCCGAGCAAATTCAGCAGCTTCAACAGCAAATTCAACAGCTTCAACAGCAGTTACAAGCGTCTCAACAGCAAATTCAACAGCTTCAATATCAGCTAAAAGAGGTGCAGCGTCAGCTACAAGAAACTCACATTCAATTAAACCAAGCTGATTCAATTAGCAAAGACCGCTCTACACAAATTCAGCACCTACAACAGCGGTTACAAGAAGTACAAACTCGCTCAAATCAGCAGCGGAATGAGTTAGAAAAACGGATTCAACAAACCGAGGCAGAGCTACAGTTTCGAGACTTAGAGCTTCAGTTTGCCACTGCCGGACGCGATCAGTATTTGGGACGATTGCAGGCAATTGAAAGCAGTAAATTTTGGCAACTGCGAACTCAGTGGCTGCTGCTCAAAAATCAGTTGTTAGGTGGAAAAGAAACCCCATTTTGGCTGCCTGAAATTCCTTTCCCTAGACCTGTTCGTCCAGAACCAGAACTAAAAGCAAAAGTTGTACAAATCACTCAGCCAACTATCCCAAAGCTGAAACCCCAAGAAGCAGCAACCGAAACTGATTATGAACGCTGGCAAAAGCAGCACGAGCCTCGACCCGCAGACTATCGGCGGATGCGCGAAACGGTCAAACTGTTGACCTACCAGCCCGTGATTAGCATCATTGTTCCGACTTACAATACGCCAGAGCCGTTTTTGCGAGAAGCGATCGATTCCGTCAGAAACCAAATTTACCCGAACTGGGAGCTTTGCATCGCAGATGATGCCTCTACGGAGCCGCATGTTCGAGACGTTTTAGAAGAATATGCTGCGAAAGACGAGCGGATTCAAGTTATATTTCGGCAAGAAAATGGGCATATTTCTCAGTCTTCCAATTCTGCGATTGAGTTAGCCACCGGAGAGTACCTTGCCCTGCTCGATCATGATGATGTTCTGCGACCCGAAGCGCTCTATGAAGTTGTGTTTCTGCTCAATCTGCACCCTGAAGCAGACATGATCTACTCAGACGAAGACAAAATTGATGAAGTTGGCAACCGACGCGATCCGTTCTTTAAGCCAGAGTGGTGTCCTGACTCTTTTCTAGGACGCATGTATACCTGCCATTTGGGAACTTATCGCCGCTCGATCATCACCGAAATTGGCGGATTTAGAGTCGGCTATGAAGGTAGTCAAGATTATGATCTGGTGTTGCGCTTCACTGAAAAAACTGATCAGATCTTCCACATTCCGAAAGTTCTCTATCATTGGCGGATTCACCAGCAATCGGCTGCCAGCGGTTCTGATGCCAAACCCTACGCCTACATTGCTGCCAAAAAAGCCTTGGCCGATGCACTAGAGCGACGCGGTGAAGCAGGGGTTGTTGAAGATACACCGGGCTATCTGGGGCATTACAGCATTCGCTATACCATCCTAGAACAGGAGCGAGTTAGTATCATCATCCCTACCAAAGATTTAGGACAGGAGCTGAATCAGTGCCTCACCTCTATCTTTACCAAAAGCCGCTATCCTAACTATGAAGTGATTCTGATTGACAATGGTAGTGTTGAACCCTACACCGCAGAAGTAATTCAAACTTGGCAGCAGCAAGAGCTAACTCGGTTTCGGTGCTATGAACTCAATATTCCGTTCAATTTCTCTAAGCTCAACAACTTTGGTGTCAGTAAAGCCACAGGCAAATATCTGCTGTTCTTAAATAACGATACGGAAGTCATCACCCCCGACTGGATTGAAGCAATGGTGGAACAGGCGCAGCGAAGTGCAATTGGAGCAGTGGGAGCAACATTACTCTACCCCGATCACAAAATTCAACACGCCGGGGTTGTCATGGGTTTAGGCGCATTGGCAGGGCATGTCTTTAGTCATTTCCCTGATACTTCACCCGGATATTTCGGTCAATTACTAACCGCGAATAACTACTCGGCGGTGACGGCAGCTTGTATGATGTGCCGTCGAGATGTGTTTGAGGCAGCAGGCGGCTTTAACGAACAGCTAGCTGTTGCCCTAAATGATATTGACCTTTGCCTCACGATCCTTGAAAAAGGCTATCGCAATATCTGCACTCCCCATGCCGTGCTTTACCATCATGAATCGAAAAGTCGCGGACACGAAGATTCTCCTGAGAAGAAAAGCCGGTTCTTAAAAGAATGTGAATATATGAAGCAACGCTGGAAGGAGATTTATGAGAACGATCCTTGCTATAGCCCGCACCTATC
>JAAUQT010000064.1 GCA_012033495.1 Cyanobacteria bacterium RM1_2_2
AAGCCAGTTGTGGGTCGGTTCCCCCCCTTTTGCAAGGGGGGGTTAGGGGGGATCGTTCAACTTGTGTGTACACCGTAGCTTATTAAGGGGGATGCCGGAGGCAGGGGGATCTGATCTGACTGGTTCACAAATCAAATTGGTATTAGAAAGCTGAGTTCACATAAAGCTTTGGACAGGTTTGACTAACTCTCAAGCTGCTGCCTGCTGCCCTACGGAAGCCGCGCTTTTTCTCGTTCTTCGTTGGCTAGGGTTAAATCCTCTTCCTCGACGGTTTCGTTGCCCAAATCTACGTCTCGAATAGGGATATCTGCGCCATTGATAATGACTCCTAGGAAACGAATGTCTTTCGATTCCACTAACTCTCGCACGGTTTCGGTCAGCAGTCCTTCTTCGGTGCATCCGGGACGGGTGACAACAGCCATACCGTCAGTATAAGGTTCTAGCAACAGCGCATCATTGCAGCGACTTAAGGAAGGCGTGTCTAAAATGACTAGATCAAACCGCCCTCGCGCATCTTCGAGCAATCGCCGCATCTCGCTGGATTCTAGGATAGCGGCGGCATGACGCTGAGGGCCGGCACTCGGCACAACATATAGGTTTTCGATCTCTGGAACCAACCGAATGCAGTCGCTCAGGTTGCCGTAATAGCGCAAGGTTTCCATGATGCTTTCTGGATCGATGGCAATTTTGAGGGCCTGAGCCTGGGAGGGCGAGCGCAAGTCTGCTTCAATCAGCAAGGTGCGCTTTCCGGCTCTGGCCGAGGCAATCGCCAAATTGTAAGCCGTGACTGATTTGCCCTCACCGCTAACTGTGCTAGTCATCAGCATCACTTTCAGTGCTTTGCCGCCGCCCACCCGACGTAACGTACTACGCAACCGTTCATAGGATTCCAGATACGGAGATACTGCCGCATCCAAAACAGGCAAACGCTCGTCTTCTTCCGGCAGCAGCGGCACCACTCCCAGCAGCGGCACTTCTTCCTGTCGTAGTGCGCCTTGAATATCTTCCAGGGTGTAAAACGTAGAATCGAGCGATCCCAGCAGTAGCACTAGCCCTGCCCCAACCAGTACCCCAACGCCACTTCCCACCAGTAGAATTACAAGGCTGCTCAGCCCAGTTTGCGGCACAAGTTGAGCTTGGGCAGATTGCACCACCACCAAACTGCCGACAGTTTCTTCTTGGGCGAGGCGGGCATCGGCAAGGCGGGCTTGAATTTGGTCATAGTAGGTTTGCCGGAGTGTAACCTGCTGCTGGAGTCGCTGTTGCTCTAGCTGTTTGTTGGGCACGCTGGCATATTCGCGGCGCAACTCTTGTTCTGCTTGCTGCAAATTGTTGAACTGCTGCTGAAGGGTTTCGCGTTGGGTTTGTAGCGCCACCAAGGTTGAAGCCAAATTTTGCCGAGCCGGATCGAGGCTGCTAGCTTGCCGAATCGCTGCTGTTGCCTGAAGGGGAGCCGCAATTTGTCCGCCGCCAATTACTTCTGTCACTCGCTGCTGCAAAAGCTGATCGTAGGAATCAAGCTGGTTTTGCAGATCAACCATCGTCGGATGATCAGGACGCAGCGTTTTTAACAAGACCTGTTTTTGCTGTTCGGCAGCGTAGATTTTAATGCGCAGATCGGCAATGATCGGGTCGGCACTGAGGGCAGAAGCCGTATAGGCCTGATCGGGAGTAAGTCCGAGCCGCGATTGGAGGCTCTGAATTTGAGACTCAACGCCCGCCACTTGGAGGCGAATTTCGCGCTGCTGCTGTTGGTTTCCGGTGAGTGCGCCGAGTAAGCTGCCGCTCTCAGCCGTTTGAATCGCCGTGCCTTCGCGCTGGACATATTGCTGCAAATTTTGTTCAGCCTGCCGTAATTCTCGATCGACCTTCGGCAAAATTTCGTTCAAGTTGGTCACAATCCGATTCAACTGCTGCGTATTGAACTGCCGACTTTGCTCCACCATCGATTCCATCAGCAGATCGGTCACTCTGGCAGCTTGGGCTTCGCTGGCATCCTGGTAGGTAACTAAAACGCGCAAAACGGTCGGGGCCGCAGCCTCTTCTGCTCCGGCAGCACCCGCACCCCCATCTACTGTCACCCGCGCATCGGTCAAAATCTCTTTGGGTTCTAGTAAAATCTGCTCGGCTGCTAGCTGCTGGGCTGTTAGCTCCAACACAGGCTCAGACAACAGCATCTCTTTGGTGACGGCTTGCCCCTGCTGCTGAAGTGCGGCTCCGGTCGCTGAGAATGTATCAGGCGGCGCACTGTAGGTTAACACCCCACGGGCTGAGTAGCTATCTGCCGGAGGGGATTGCAGCGCCGCCACGATGCCAGAAATGCCACTCACCAACAGAAAGCCAGCCAGCCCAGCCCACTTGTGCCGTTCTAGCGCGATTAGATACCGTTTAACAAAAGGTGGAGCCATTGCGCTTAATCCGATGAATTACTTCCCGTCGGTGAAAACAGACTAGAGGCGCTATCCACCAACGATTGGAAGAACAATATGAACCCCAATATATCTCGGAATGGCTGGGTGAAGGTATTGAGGGCGTAAGTGATTCGTGCTACCAGCGTTCGCCCGACCACAATCACGTCATTGTTTTCTAACAGCGGGTTTTGGGACTGATCACCCAAAATCGCTTTTTTACCGTCAAGCTCCTGGCTGACTGCCTTGCCCTGCTGCACATCGAACCGAATCAGGGCAATGTCGCGGGTGTCTGCGTTAGCGAGATCCAGCGAAACAGCGGTCAAAGCATCAGCAAAAGTGCTGCCATTCGGAAGCACCAAACTGCCCAGCGTGCCGCCTGCCCCGTTTGCTACGCCGTAATTTAGGACACGAATATTAATCTGCGGTTGGGCGAGCGTCGAGCGGGAAATCAGATTGCGATCGTAGCCCTGATTGGCTGTCAAAGTCGGGACGATGATTGTGTCTCCGTCGGTAAGCTGTAAATCGGGGACGGCAGTGGCATCTCGGAGTGGCGTAAACAAATCGATATCTTTCTCAGCTAAGGAACCATCGCTTAACTGTCGCCGCACCCGCACCGTCCGCAAATCTGCCAGCGTAGTGGCTCCGCCCGCCGTCACCAGCGCCACCGAAAGCTGCGGTGCCCCCAGTGGATACAGCCCCGGTCGCACAACTTCGCCTAAAATTGTCACCTGCACCGGACGCTGAGCCACCAAAATCACGTCTACCTGCGGCTCCACAATGAAACGATCCAACGCGAGGCGAATTTGCTCCCGTGCTTCTGCAATCGTCAACCCTTCCAGCGTCAAGGCTCCGACTAGCGGAACCAGCATGTTACCTTCGAGGTCAATTGTGTTTTGAAAGCTCAAATCGGGAAAGCGCAGCACGTTGATGAACAGCGAATCACCGGGGCCTAGCCGATAAGCATCAAACGCATCTGAGGCAGTATTTCCAACAAAAGGCTGTGAGTCTGGTTGCAGCCTTCGCCTTGCGTCTTCTAATAGCTCTCGCGTTGACGGCAGGGGTTCTAGTAAAGCAGGCGATCCTTGAGCAGAGACAGGAGTTTCCCAGAGCAGAGACAGCATGAAAGCAGTTGGTAAAGCCGCTGCCAAACTGTATATCAGCGACGCAGCACCGCAGCAGAGACGGATTGCAACAGGAGTGGGAGCGGGAGGCATAGAGGGCTGGGGAAGTGGGAGAAATGGGGGAGATGGGGAAGGAGCGGGAAACGAATGGTTGGAATGGCAATCTATCTTATCGGATCTATCGAAACGCACGCTCGATTAGCGCTGTTTGGATCAATTTCGCTAGGGTTTCGGCTTCGGCTGCAACGGTTTCAATTTCTCCAAACGGCTTGATGGGCATCTGGACGCTGACCGCGACCCAGTCTAGACGCTGCCGATTACGCAATTGCCGCCATTGATCTAGCCAGAACCACTGACTCGGAGCCGGATGTCCGCCGTCTGCCCAAGCGTACCACTGAAGGACGGCACTGGTGCGTTGCTCTGTCCAACCGCGAAAGAAGTTGGCCGTGATGGTGATCGGTTTTGCTGGCGGTTTTGCTGACTGCACCGTGAATTCGATTTGCTGTCGGGAGTCGGTTGTCCAGTGCTGCACCCCGTTAATATCTGTCCATTCGATTTGTGGCAGGTCTCGATCCCAAGTTTGCGGGCGCAACAGCAGCCAAACTACTTTTTGCGGAGATGGTTCAGCTTCTGTAGCCGGTAGGATTGCCTGAGCCGACCATTTATGACCGCCAATTTCAATGGTTTGCTGATCTAAAGTCTGCCAGCCGGGTAGGGTTAAACCCGCTTGCAACACTGCCTGCAAGGAGGATAGATGGCTAAATTGCGGCGTTTGTTGCCAAGTCCATTTGCCACCCACATAACCCGGTACAGCGCTTGCTAGAGCAATTGCCAGCACAAACAAAACAACCAGAAATTTCAATAGTCCAGATCGATTGGTGGCTGAGTTCGCAGCGTTCATATGGAAGGGTGTCATTGCGGTTCTCTTAAATCACAACTTGCTTCAATCAAGGCTTATTAATAGGACTGACGCACTTGAAGCTGGAAATCTCAATCTCCCCCCCCTTTCCAAGGAGTGAATTTCTAAAGCCCCCTTTTTGTGACGCGAAGCGGCTTCCCGTAGGGTTGGAGGATCTCTTCTGCGTCAGTCCTAATTAATCACGGCTCATCAATCATGGCTCAGGATCTGGCTCTGCTAGCGTTGGCTCCAGTTCGGGTGGAGCAACCCAGCGATCGATGCCTTGCAGCAGAAAAACGATGCAGCCTAGCATGGCGGTGGAGTAGAGATCGCCGCCCCAACTGTCGTGCAGCCAATGGAAAGCTTGAGTTTGTCCAGTACCGTGAAAGAAGGTGAGGAGAGCGTTGCGGATAATGTTGGCAATAACGCTAATAGCAACAATGCCGCTATAAAACCACAGCACTTTGGCGCGAGCAGTCCAGGCTCCTGTCCAGTAGAGCAGCAGTAAACCGACATAGAGGCTGGTAAACAGCATTTTGAGTCCGGCGCAGTAGGGCGCAACTTCCACAATCCGATCATTCACAAATAGGTAAATTTGATCGACTCGCACATCTAGCCCAATTTGCACCAAAATGAACCCTGCTGTTCCAGCAATCAACTGTTGCAGCGGCAGCGTGTAGGGCGCAATCAAGTACGGGATTTGATTGGGAGTTGCTAATAAAACCAACAGCAGCGGGAAGGCTTGCAGTCGCAGTCCGGCAATTCCCTTCAACCACAGGCATAGACCTATCAGAATGACCACCAGCGATAGGTTAACCAAGTCCACCGCTTTGCTGACATAGCAGCCCACGCCAACCAGCAATAGGGACAATCCCAGCGTTGAGTCTAAAAACTGGGTTTGATTCGGCAATTGTCGCCATTGCCCGCGATTTTTCCAACCTAGATAGGCAGCGAAGGGCAGCCCAATCATGCCGTGACTAAAATATTCGTGCTCGGTGCTGATGCTTTTGTTGAGCCAACCATCGACCCAGTGCAGCAGCAGTGGCGCATAAAGCAAAGTTAGTACGCCGAGGATGGCACTCTCAAAACGGTAGCGTCCAAACTTAAAGGCCAGGCGGCTTATCTGCATTGTCATTGTGGGACATTTTGCCAAATCGCAGCATTTCTAGAATGCCCTCAAGCTGTAATTGAGCAACAGGCAACGAAGACTCAGACACATTAACGACTGAGGCTCCAGATTATAAATTGCTAAATTGCCGAGATCAGCCCAGAGGTTGGATTTATCAATGACGATTCGAGCCGAGCCGATGTCTAGGCACAGCATCCGCCTGCTTGCTGCCTCTGCGTCTACTTTCGGTTAAAACAGGTTGCGGTTAGAACATGGGTCAACGAGAGCAGATGCCCCAAGATGAGCGTCGGCGTCTAACCCTCTTTAACTGAACCTGAAACTAACTGAGGGCAGGAACAGCAGGAGGCATCGAATTTGCAGCCGTTTCGACTAATGTTTGAATCGCATCAACCACTCGGTCAATTTGGGAATCAGTTAAGCCTGGAAACATCGGTAGCGACAGAATATCTTGGCAGAGTGTTTCTGAGTGAGGAAAGTCGCCTGCTCGATAGCCCAGATGCTGGAAGGCCGGCTGCAAATGGCAGGGAATTGGGTAATGGATGCCTGTTTGGATGCCGAGTTCAGCGAGTTCAGATTGTAGGGAACTCCGCTCGATCGGGCAAGTTTCTGTCACCCGAATCACGTAGAGATGATAGACATGCCCATTGCCGCAGTGGTTTTCAATCGGAAAAATGCCAAAGTCTGCTAGCGGTTTCAGCAAGGCATCATAGCGTTGAGCAGCGCGGTTGCGGTCGCAGTTCCAGTCGTATAGATGCGGCAGCTTGGCTTGCAGAACGGCAGCTTGAATCGTATCTAAGCGGCTATTTGTGCCGTAATCGGTGTGAAAATATTTGCGAGTTGCTCCATAGTTGCGCAGCGAACGCATAGTTTGAGCAATGATGGCTTCCTGGGTGACAAACATGCCACCATCGCCAAACGCACCCAAGTTTTTACTAGGGTAGAAGCTGAAGGCAGCGGCTAACCCAATTGATCCAGCGCGGTGTCCGTCTCGTTCGGCAAGGTGTGCCTGAGCCGCATCTTCAAAAATCAACAAATCGTAAGTGCCAGAAAGATCCAGCAATTTGCGGGGCGACACCATTTGTCCATAGAGATGCACCGGAATGATGGCTCTGGTGCGAGGTGTAATGGCTTTTTCCGCCGCCATTAAGTCGATCAGCGCTGTTTGAGGATCACAGTCTACGAAAATAGGCGTTGCCCCCGATCGCAAAACCCCAATCAGCGTTGCCACAAATGTATTGGCAGGCAGAATCACTTCATCTCCTTCGCCAATTCCACAGGCTCGCAGCCCTAGAGCAATTGCATCTGTTCCAGAGGCCACCCCAACGCCATGGACGGTACCGCAGGCTTGGGCAAAAGCCTCTTCAAATTCACTCAACGCCTGACCTAAAACATAGTCGCCTCGCTGTAAAACTTTTTGAATTGCTTGATCCAGCTTCGCTTGAATCGGCTGATGCTGAAACGTAAAATCAACGAATGGAATGGTCGGTGTAGAGTGGTGCATGACAGGAACAAAATGTATTGCGATAGTGTAAGGAGAAAATTTTGAAGGGTGGCGGGAGGCAGCCGTTGAAGACTTCAACCTGCATGTGTTAGCTGATGGTGCTTGAGGAGGCTCTGTATAAGTTATGCCGAATTATCTGTAATTTTTAATACCGGTAGATAGTGAAGAATTCGTAAAAATAATTAAGTCTCCCAATCAGATCGGCGCTGAATTAAGCGAAGGAAAGCATTACAGAATTAAAGTCAGATATGTTGCTAGGCAAGGCTTTGTCATTTGCATGATTGAAGCTGAAATGGTTTGCCGTTCTGTTAGAAAGCGTCAACCTTCAGATTGCCCAAAAATGCTAGGGCGCCTCATCCATTGAAGGTCAACCCTTGAACGTATCAGCCTGTCGTGCCCGTTCCCAAAAACAAGCTAGGAGCGGTCGCTCTGCCATCATCAGAATTCTGGCTGAAATGGATCACAGCCCCTAGTTAAAACCGAAGTGAACTTAAATTTAACGTAGGCAAAAACTGGCCTCTATCCAATCCGAATGACCTGCATCGGGAATCTGAATACCTGCAAGTAGAATTGTATAATTTGTAATAACTTTAGATGTACTACGGAGAAGATTCATGAGCCGACTCGATCAGCGGCTTTCCAGTTCAGCCAGCAGCTTAGGTAAATCTTCTAGCAAGAGAACGGTAATTTGCCCGTTTTGCGGCTTCCCATCTGGAGTTTGCACCGTTTCAACCCAGTAAGCATACTGATCCCCTTGACGCAATTCACCCTCGGCATAGCGCAGCAAAGGACGATTCAGATTCTCAGCTTGGCTCCGCATTTCGGGAGTGGGGTAGCGCAACAGAACGCGAGCTTGCCGGTAATCTTGATACAAATCTTCGCCATACACAATCGCCAAAGACTCTTCCATCCGGGCTTGACTGACGCCATTCACCGTGTCAAATAGCGACATGCTTTCACTGCGGATAATGTCTTTTCGATCGCCTGCCACGGCCCGTCCAGGAGCAGTAATGGAGGCCTCGAACGTGAAGCGGCGAGAGGGGCTATCCGTTCTCCGAACCAACAAAATTTCGCCAGGAGCGGGTTGCAACGTCGGATGAGTTTGAATCCAAGCAGCGACTTCTGAAACAGGCTGACCGGGAAGCGCCTGAGCCTGCCCGCCTCCTAACCCAACGATCGCCACCAGCAATAACCCTGACCCCAAACCAATTTTGCTCATTTTTCAAGTTTCCTTGGTCTTTGAGAGCGTATTCACAGAGAAACCGAACCCCTGAATTATAGTCAGATTTGCGGATTCTCTCGCTGTTCAGTGTTCCCTTTTCTGAATCGATTCGATCTCGTTTTCCCCGATGACGTGCGCTCCACTAGCAGCAAGGTAAACTGAGCAAGGTAAACTGTTGAAGTCTGTCGAGCCAGGATTTTATGCGGCATTGGCGGACACAATTGACTCAGATGAACTGCACTTAGATGAACCGTGAAGCTGGTATGGTCACATTTTTGTTGGAAGTTGGCACTGAAGAACTCCCCGCAAGTTTTGTCAATGATGCCTTGATGCAGTGGCAATCGCGCATTCCCGCCAGCCTCTCGGAAGCTTTTCTCACGCCCGATGCCGTTGAACTGTATGCCACGCCGCGTCGGTTGGCGGTGCTGCTGAAAGGGTTGCCCACTCAACAGCCCGACCGCGAAGAAGACGTGAAAGGGCCGGCAGTGCAGGCTGCTTTTAAGGACGGCAAGCCCACCAAAGCCGCAGAGGGGTTTGCTCGTTCGCGGGGCGTTGATTTGTCGGCGCTAGAAGTGCGTTCCACCGACAAAGGTGAGTTTGTGTTTGTGCGTCAAAAAATCGCCGGACGACCCACCACTGAGATTCTGACCGAGCTTGTGCCGCAGTGGATTTTTGGGCTAGAAGGCAAACGGTTTATGCGCTGGAGTGATGGCGATCTGCGGTTTCCCCGTCCGATTCGCTGGCTGGTGGCTTTGCTCGATCAGACAGTTTTGCCAATTACGCTGGTCAACGGCTCAGAAAGCTGCACGAGCGACCGGATTTCGCAAGGGCATCGAGTTTTGCATCCGCAGCCTGTGACGATTCCGACGGCTTCTGAGTATGTAGCCTGTCTGCGAGCCGCTAGCGTCGAAGTTGATCCGGCTCAGCGTCAGCAAACGATTGTGGTTCAGGCCCAGCAAGCCGCTAAAACGGTGGGTGGTGTCGCGTCAATCAACCCGGATTTGCTGCAAGAGGTGCGGGATTTGGTGGAGTTTCCGACGGCGGTGGTGGGCAAATTTGACGCAGATTTCCTACAGATTCCGGCAGAAGTGATCACGACCGAAATGGAAAGCCATCAGCGCTATTTTCCGGTGTTGACTCAAGATTCCTCAAATTTGCTGCCCTTTTTCATCACCATTTCTAACGGCGATCCCAACCAGTCAGCAGTAATTGCGGCAGGCAACGAGCGGGTGATCCGGGCGCGGCTCTCGGATGGCAAATATTTCTTTGATTTGGATCGCAAACAACCGCTGGAAAGCTATTTGCCGCGACTGGAAACTGTTACCTTTCAGGAAGATTTGGGATCGGTGCGGGCAAAGGTCGATCGGATTCTCCAGGTTGCGAATCTGATCGCCGATCAGTTTGCCGTCCGTGCCGATCAACACACCGCGATTCAGCGAGCCGCCCTGCTCTGCAAAGCCGATTTGGTGACGCAAATGGTGGGTGAGTTTCCAGAACTTCAGGGCGTGATGGGGCAAAAATATGCGATCAGTGCCGGAGAACCCGACGAAGTTGCCACCGCGATTTTCGAGCATTACTTACCGCGTGGGGCAGGCGATCAGCTTCCGCAAACCTTGACCGGACAGGTTGTGGGGCTTGCCGATCGGCTCGATACGCTAGTGAGCATTTTCAGCCTCGGCATGATTCCCAGCGGTTCGTCTGATCCGTTTGCCCTCCGACGTGCCGCCACTGCCATCGTCAACATCACGTGGGCGGCTGATTTGGCGTTGAATCTCGATCAGCTATTGCAGCAAGTGGTGCAGAATTTCGTGGCGACTCACGACAAAACCAAACTAGACGCTGCGACATTACTGACCCAACTCAAAGACTTCTTCTTGCAGCGGGTTCGCACCTTACTTCAGGACGATCGCGGCATCGACTACGATTTGGTCAACGCGGTGCTGGGCGAAAATGATGCAGAATACACCGACCGCGCCCTGCAAGATCTGCTGGATGTGCGCGACCGAGCCACCTTCCTGCAAGCAATCCGCGACTCCAAAACCCTAGATGCCATCTACGAAACGATTAACCGCGCTTCTCGACTCGCCGCCCAAGGCACGCTCGATACCGCCCAACTTGATCCGAAGCCGCTCATCGACCGCAAGCTATTCAAACAGCCCTCCGAGCAAGCTTTCTACGATGCGCTGGTGAAACTCGTGCCCCAAACCCAAGCCGCCCAAGCCGAACGCAACTATCAAAAATTGGTAGACGGTCTTGCGAAAATTGCCCCAGTCGTCAGCAACTTTTTCGATGGTGAACACAGCGTCATGGTGATGGACGAAAACTTAGACATCCGCAAAAACCGCCTGAATCTGCTCGGACTATTGCGAAACCATGCACGAGTGCTGGCTGACTTTGGCGCGATTGTGAAGGGGCAGTGAGGGAGTAGATGGGCGAATGGGTAGAAGGGTGGAGGGGTGCAGTGAAAAAGATGCCTAGCGCTTATGTGATTGGTCTGGGACGGTCTGGCATTGCGGCGGCACGGTTGCTGAAGCAGCACGGTTGGCAAGTCACCGTCAGCGATACCAATCAGTCTGAGGCGTTGCAGCACATTCAGCGAGAGTTAGCTGCAGAAGGAATCGCCGTGAAGCTGGGCGATCGATTTACGCCTGATCCAGCTTTGATGCAGCAGGTGGTTGTGAGCCCGGGCGTGCCGTGGGATCTGCCAGTCTTGGTGCAGGCGCGGGAATTGG
This sequence comes from Cyanobacteria bacterium RM1_2_2, assembly GCA_012033495.1. Classification (GTDB taxonomy): domain Bacteria; phylum Cyanobacteriota; class Cyanobacteriia; order Elainellales; family Elainellaceae; genus Elainella. The sequence continues at coordinate 11,015 of JAAUQT010000064.1, forward strand.
GCATCACCACGATCGGGGAAGTCGAACTGGCGTGGCAAACCCTGCACTCGATTCCGTGGGTTGGCATCACGGGAACCAACGGCAAAACGACGACGACTGCTTTGATTGCGGCAATTTTCCAAACGGCAGGGTTTCAGGCTCCCGCCTGCGGCAACATCGGCTATGCGATTGGGGAAGTAGCGCTGCAAACCCTCTCTCCCAAAGACCCTACTCCGGATTGGGTAATCGCAGAACTGAGCAGCTACCAAATTGAATCTTCTGCCTCGGTTGCGCCCCAGATCGGCATCTGGACGACTTTTACACCCGATCACCTCAGCCGCCACTACACGCTGGAAAATTACTACAACATCAAGGCGCATCTCCTCAAACAGGCGAAACATCAGATCCTTAACGGCGATGATCCTTACTTGCGGCAGGTGCAGTCAGATTGGCAGACCGCATACTGGACAAGCGTTTCAGGCAAAGCAAACCTCCCTTGTCCGGTAGAGCGGGGTGCCTACATCGAAGCAGGTTGGGTCGTAGCGCAGGCAGAACGCATCGTGCCCGTGGCGGCTCTGCGCATGGTGGGGGCGCACAATCAGCAAAACCTTCTGATGGCAGTATTGGCGGCGCGGTTGGCTGGCATTGAACCGGCGGCAATTGTGCGGGCAATCGAGTCGTTTCCGGGCGTTCCCCATCGCTTGGAACACATCTGCACCTGGAACGGTATTGATTTCATCAACGACAGCAAAGCCACCAACTACGATGCGGCAGAAGTTGGGCTATCGGCAGTGGCGGCTCCGGTAATCCTGATTGCAGGCGGCGAAGCCAAAGCAGGCGACGATACGGGCTGGCTACAGGCGATTCAGGCAAAGGCGGCAAGGGTTTTGCTGATTGGCAACGCGGCTCCCACCTTCGCCCAACGCCTCGAACAAATCGGCTACCGCAATTACGAAATCGTCGAAACGATGGATCGGGCAGTCGTGCGAGGATCTGAACTGGCAAAAGCACTGAACGCAAAAGTGGTTCTCCTCTCTCCTGCCTGCGCCAGCTTCGACCAATACCCCAACTTCGAGCAGCGCGGCGAACACTTCCGGCAGTTGTGTCAGCAGATGGTATGCAGTAGCACAAAACCCTAAATGAGTTGAAATGGTTAGCTCCTGATAACGTAGAGAGGAGAACTGGCTCAATTGTTCTACTTATGGCTCGAATCAACCTGCTCGATACGCGCACTACCAACTTTGGCGAGTTAATTGGTAATGGCAAAATATACCGAGTGCCACTTTTTCAACGCGATTATTCTTGGACTGAAGAAAATTGGGAAGATCTTTGGCAAGACATTTTGGCATTACACGCCAACCCTGACTCCAGCCACTATATGGGGGCGCTTGTTCTACAAAGCTCTAGCACTTCAGACAAAGAGTTTACCATTATTGACGGACAACAACGGCTAGTCACTCTCAGTATTATTGCCATTGCTGTTATTGAAAAGATTCAAAACTTGGTAGAGCGTGAAGAGCAAAAGGAAGCTAATCAGGAGCGGCAAGAAATTTTAAAGCGTACCTATCTGAGCGACAAAGATCCCCGTTCTCTTCGTTACTCAAGCAAACTTCTTTTGAACGAAAATAATGATGATTTCTACCAGAGTAATTTAATTAATCTTAGAAGACCCCGTAATATTCGCTCTCTTGCAAAATCTAACCAATTGCTTTGGCAAGCTTTTCAGTATTTCTCAGACCATCTAGAAGAATTAAGAGAATCTGTACAGAGTGGAGAGAAATTAGCTGAATTTCTAACAGATACTATTGCCAAACAGTTACTCTTCATTCAAATTAATGTTGAAGATGAATTGAATGCATATACGGTTTTTGAGACGTTGAACGCTAGATTTGTTGAATTAAGTTCAACAGACTTATTAAAAAATTACTTGTTCTCTCTTTTTCAAGGCCCAGACGATCTACAGGAAGCGCAGAGGCAGTGGAGAAGAATTGTTAATACGGTTCAAATGGAGAGGTTTCCTGAGTTTCTCCGCTACTATCTAAGTCTCAAACAACCCAGGGTGAGACGTGAAAGATTATTCAAAATCGTTCGTGAATCTGTGAAAGATGCTCAACAAGCATTTGAATTGCTAGATCAGCTTGAAAATCATAGCAGTCTATTTATTGCGCTTGGTAATTCTAACGATGATTTCTGGCGCGACATGCCAGATAATCGACCCTATATTCGTGAACTTGAACTATTTCGTGTTAAGCAGGCTTACCCAGTTTTATTTACTGCATACGAAAGGTTCTCGAAGGAAAACTTTACTCGCTTATTGAAACTTGTATGCGTATTTTCCTTCCGCTATACCGTTGTGAGTAGTCTTAATCCCAGTGAATTAGAAGCGTTATATAGTAGGGTTGCAATTTCAATTACAAATGGTGAAATCACTAGCCCAAGACAAGTATTTGATAATCTGCGATCGGTGTATGTTCCAGATGAAAAGTTTGCTCAAGACTTTTCCTTGCTCTCAATTTCTACAAAAGGTCAGAAGAAGAAATTAGCACGATACATCCTTTGGAAACTTGAGATAGATGCATCGGAAAGATCAGACATTAGCGAAGATGGTTTTTCGATCGAGCATATCTTACCGGAATCTCCTGGTAATCGTTGGCAACAGAATTTTACTAATGCCCAAATCGAAGAAATGGTATATCGCATTGGCAATCTAACACCTTTGGAGCCTCATCTTAATCGGCAGGTTGGAAATGAGCTTTATCCAATTAAACAAGAAGCTTATCGACAAAGTGTATATCAGCTAACGCAAAACATTTTGGCTGAAGAATGGACTCCAGATTCATTAGCTGCACGACAAAGACATTTAGCTCAACGAGCAGTTCACATCTGGCAGTCTGATTTTCTGCAATAAAGATTGTTCTCAGAATTCCCTCCTGCACCCTAGCTCTGCTAATCCAGGTAAAATAAGGCAAGATCGCTGTTATGTTGCGCTGTAACTTGCCATGACCGTCCCTCCTGATTTAGAGCCTGCCTCCAACTCGTTGCCGCCAGACGCTGCGGTGGTTCAGAATGGTCGATCGAGCGCTGCGCCTGTATCGAATACGGGGGCTGAAGATCACGACTTTCTCAACGAAGTGCCCGATGATGTGGAAATGTCGTTGTTTGACCATCTAGAAGAACTGCGGCTGCGGATTTTCTATGCTCTGATTGCCGTAGTGATTGGCATCATTCTCTGCTTTGTGTTTGTCAATCCGATTGTGCAGCTTTTAGAAGTTCCGGCTCAAGGGGTGAAGTTTTTGCAGCTAGCGCCCGGAGAATATTTCTTCGTTTCGCTGAAAGTGGCAGGCTACAGCGGTGTAGTGGTTTCTAGTCCGTTTATTCTCTATCAGATCATGCAGTTTGTGCTGCCGGGGTTGACACGGCGCGAACGGCGGCTGCTGGCTCCAGTGGTGCTAGGTTCCACGGTGCTGTTTGCGGCAGGGCTGGTGTTTGCCTACTATGCTTTGATTCCCGCTGCGCTCAACTTTTTCATCACCTACGGTGAAGGTGTCGTCGAGCAGCTTTGGTCGATTGAGCGCTACTTTGAGTTTGTGTTACTGCTGCTGTTTAGCACCGGACTAGCGTTTCAAATTCCGATTATTCAGCTTTTGCTCGGCGCCCTGGGCATCGTCTCCTCGAAGCAGATGGTATCCGGCTGGCGATTTGTGATTCTGGCAGCGGCGGTGCTGGGAGCCGTCCTGACGCCTTCCACCGATCCCGTCACGCAAAGCTTGTTAGCAGGAGCAGTATTGAGCCTCTATTTCGGCGGCATCGGGCTAGTGAGACTGATTGGACGGTAGCCAGCCCAGCATCCACCCCCTAAACCCGAATCGCACTTTGCCGAATCTGCGCCTCTAGCTGCGCCTCCGAGCTAGCCGGTTCCTGACAGCTTAACCCCTGACACACGAGCGCAATGGCAGCTTCTGGGAGGTTGGGTTCTAGGTAGTAAACCAGCGTCGGCAAATATTGCACTGCCAACTGCGGGATCTGCTCGGCTCCAGTGCGAACCAAAGTCGGATGCTGGAACCAATCCAACGCGGCAAATAGGCTAGGGCAGGACTGGGGGGCTTGCTTCATGATGCTGCCGAATGCCTGCAAGGTTCGTTCTGCCCGATCGAGATAGTCGGTTTTTTCGGTGCTGAGGAATAGCCGTACCAAATTTGCCGCCGCGATGCCATTGGCCGCAGGAGTGGCGTTGTCTTCGTAGCCGCGCTCCCGCACCACTAAATCATTGCGAGCATCGGTGTTGTAGTAGCCGCCTGCTGGACTCCAGAGAAACTGGTCAAACTCTTGCTGGAGGCGCACGGCATCGGTGAGCCAATTAGCATTTTGAGCCAGTCCCAAAGCCGCCTGATCCAAATCCAGTAGCGCTTTGATCAAGAGAGCGTAGTCTTCGGCTTGGGCAATCACGCCGGGTTGCCCTTCGCCGGGTTGCCTTTCGCCGGGTTGCCTTTCATAGTTGAGGCGATGAAACCGTCCGTCGATCACCTGATGCTGCAAAATGAACTGGGCAGCTGTGGCGGCAAGGTTGTAGTAGTCGGAGCGTTGCAATACGGCGGCGGCTCTAGCGAGTCCCGAAATCATCAGGCTGTTCCACGCCACGATCATTTTGGTGTCGGTGACAGCAGGAATGCGGCCTGCCCAAGGGAGGGTTTTGGCTTCGTGGTTGTTGCGGGCAAGCGGAAAGGTGGGTGTCTCGTCGGGAGGGGTGCCATATCGGGCAGCAAACAGCTTGGCGAGGGTTTGTTCCAACTCAGGAGACAGCCGATCGGCGTTGCGGCGTTGCAGCACGGTTTTCCCTTCAAAGTTGCCTGGCGGCGTAATGTCAAATTGCTCGGTAAGTGCCTGTAATTCAGTTGCAGTCAGCAGTGCTTCGAGTTCACCGTAACTCCAGACGTAGAAAGCGCCTTCTTCGGGTTCTGCATCATCGGGTGTGACAAAACTATCGGCATCTTGGGCGGCATAGAAGTAGCCGGCAGGAGCCGTCATTTCGCGCTGGAGCCACTGCACTGTTCCGGCAATTGCTCGCTCGAAGGCAGGTTCTTGAATGCCATTTGCCCACAGGTCGGCGAGATACTCAACAATTTGCCCGTTATCGTACAGCATCTTCTCAAAGTGAGGCACCGTCCAAGTTGGATCAACCGTGTAGCGATGGAAGCCGCCCGCAACGTGATCATAAATGCCACCCAAAGCTAAATTCAGACCCCGCTGCCGACAAACCGTGGCTGCATCATAGCGGGCATCGACAAAGTTAAACCGCACTCCGCGCAAAGCCGTCATGGCATAGGGAATCATCGGGAAACTGGGGCCCATTCCCTTAGCGGCCAAAATACCGGCGCTATATTCCAGTCCTAGCCGCAGCAGTTCGGCCGTCAACTCGCTGCTGGCGGATAACTCTATAGACTGCTGCAACCGCTGCAAAATTTCGGTTTTGACCGAAGCAATTTTTTCATCTTCCGCGTCATAAAACCGCCGCAATGCCTGCAAAACCTGTAAGAAGCCTGGTTGTCCATACTTGGGTTCTAGCGGAAAGTAAGTACCGCCATAAAACGGAATCAGATCATCTGGCGACAGAAACACGTTGAGCGGCCAACCGCCCTGCCCGGTCATGAGTTGCAGCGCCTGCATGTAGATACTGTCGAGGTCGGGACGCTCTTCTCGATCAACTTTGATGGCAATGTAATGGGTGTTGATGTAATCAGCGATGGTGGGATCAGAGAAAGCCTCGCCTTCCATCACCGTGCACCAATGACAGCTTGAGTAGCCAATCGACAAAAAAATCGGCTTGTTTTCCTGCTTGGCTTTTGCCAATGCCTCATCGCACCACATCCACCAGTCGATGGGATTATCTGCATGTTTGCGTAAGTAGAGGCTTTGGGTCTGGGCGAGACGATTTGGCATAGCACTCAACTAGAACTCGACGGTGAAAATCCCTAGAAATCCCTTCTTGAGTCTAACGCGATCCTTGATTGCAAGCTTAATGCAAACGACACTGCTGTAAAGCCGCATACAGGCTATCTGGGCGGAGCGGCTTGCTGAGATAATCGTGCATCCCTGCTTGGATACATTCTTCTCGATCGCCCTGCATCGCGCTGGCTGTGACCGCAATCATGCGCGGCCGTTGAGCCACCGGATAGCGTTGTCTAATTTGTCGAGCGGTCGTCAGTCCGTCCATTTCGGGCATTTGCACATCCATCAAAATCACGTCATAGGCCTGACGAGACAGCAAATCCAGCACCTCTAGCCCGTTCTGAGCAACGTCGGCTTTGTAGCCTAACCGCTCTAATAATTTCAGCACCACTTTCTGATTTACCACATTGTCTTCGGCAACCAGAATTCGTAGCGGCAGTTGTTTGGCAAGCTTCAACTCAGCCGGGACGGCAGCCACAGCACTGGCTTCAATCACAGTCGCTTTGGCAAACACCTCTAGCAGCAAATTATAAAACTGAGACTGTTTCACCGGTTTGTGCAAATAGCGCACCGCTGGAATTTCGTCTGTCGCATGATTGCGAGATACCAGCAGCACAATGGGCAGGGCTGGATGTAACAGGTGCCGGATTGTCTCCACCATTGCCAAACTATCAAAATCGGGCAATTTGCGATCGATCAACGCCAAATCAAATCCCTGCCCCTGCTGCAAACCATTGAGGGCATCTTGTCCGGTGGCGAAGGCTTGCACACTCATTCCCCAACAGCGAGCTTGCAGCAGCAAATTTTGCCGACTGACCGAATTGCTATCCACAATCAGCAGACGCTTGTTCACCAGTAAGGAGAGGTGTCCTTGTGGAAACCCATCGGTGACTGACTCGACGGCTTTGGCGGCAATCGAAAAGTAGAAAGTTGACCCCTGCCCAATTTCGCTATCGACCCAAATGCGCCCGCCCATCATTTCGCTCAACCGCTGGCTAATCACCAAGCCTAGCCCTGTACCGCCATACTGTCGGCTAATGGAAGAGTCAACCTGGCTAAAGGGATGAAACAGGCGATTCAGTTGGCTAGACGGAATGCCAATCCCCGTGTCTTTGACAGCAAACCGGATGGCGTACACGGTTTGCGAGGCGGATTGCGGTAGGGTAGCGAGTTGCGGCAGGGGGGCGGATTGCAGCAAACTGCTCGGCACGTCAGGCGGCTCTTCTTCCCTCAGCTTGCGAGCAACCACCGAAACCGTAATTTCGCCTTGCTCAGTAAATTTGATCGCGTTGCCAATCAAGTTGATTAAGATCTGGCGTAGACGAGTAATATCTCCCAAAATTTGCTGCGGCACATCCGGTTCAACCACGTAAGCTAACTCTAGTCCTTTCTCGGCGGCTTTGGCAGCGAGTAAGTCCAAAATTCCTTCAATGCAGGTGCGTAGATCGAGCGGTCGTTGCTCTAAATCAAGTTTGCCGGCTTCAATTTTGGAGAAATCGAGAATGTCGTTGATGATGGTGAGTAGGGTGTCGCCACTGGTGCGAATCGTTTCCACAAAGTCTTGCTGTTGCGGGCTGAGTTCTGTATCCAGCAGCAGTTCTGTCATACCAATCACTGCATTCATCGGCGTGCGGATCTCATGACTCATCGTGGCTAAAAAATCGCTTTTCGCTTGATTTGCGGCTTCGGCTTCCCAGCGAGCTTGTTCGAGGGCGGCGTTTTTGAGAGTAACTTCTTGTCGCTGCTGCCGTTCCTGTTCGAGCAAGCGAGTTTGAGCCATCACAATCCCGACCTGTTTGGCGACTGCTTCCAGCAGATTGATTTCTGCTGGCGTCCAGTGACGCAGGCGATCGCATTGATGTAAGCCAATTACTCCATTTGCTGCGCCACGACAGGAAGTGCGTACCGCCAGCATCGACCGAATTTGAAAAGAGCGACAAAGTTCCTGAACATTTTGCAGCAAAGGTTCAATTGCCACATTGGCAGAAGCAATGGCCTGATCTTGGAGCAAAACCCGCTCAGCGTGAGGATTGCCGCTGATTGGAATGCGGAGATTGAGGCTAGGTGCATACCCCGGTGCAACATATTCAATCGTCACCGGAATAGATCGCTCTGGCTCTAGAGAATAGCTGTGAATCAAGCACCGACTGACTTGAAAGGTATGGGCAATCTGATTGACGATCGTTTGAAAAATTTGCTGGGTATCTACGCTGTCACGAATGGCTGCGGTAATACTTTCTAGTAGCTGCGTGCGGTGCAAGATTTGCTGATAGGCAGCCTCGCAGGAATCGTTACACACTGAGAAGGGAGACTCGAAAGACTGAGCATCAAATGAGTTTGCCTCTGGGTTTGCCTCTAGGTTTGCCTTTGGGTTTGCCTCAAACTGGATAGACAGCAAAATCTGGAAATCGGCATCAGGGTGATCGTAGGGTGACAGTTTTTTTGCCGTGACTTTTGCCGTGACTTTTGCCGTGACTTTTGCTGGGACTTTTGCCAGGATATGAGATGGAACGCTCCACCCTTGCTGTAAGCAAAATTCAACCTGCTCTCCTGAACCGGCTCGCTGTAGCTGAGCTTGCAAGTCCGACGGTGAGAATAACTGTGAGAACGGCAGATAAGCAGCAATCGGTTGACCCATCATTTCTGCGCTAGGAATATTCGTCCACTCTGCCAGAGCGTCATTCCAAAACAGCACCCGATAGTTTGCGTCGAGTACGCATACGCCAAAAGGGAGAAAATTGAAGAGATGATACGCCTGATTAGCTGTCTGTAACTGTTCCATTGTTATTGATGGTGTAATCCAAGGGAGATAGCTCAAGCGATTTCCAGTCGAGTAGATGAGGCATCTATCTCATTGTTTTTAGCTTAATGCTTGTTGGAATATAGTATTCAACAAAGTTCTACAAAGTTCTACAAAATATCAAAAAATGGCTTTTGCTCACTTGATTTGCTCGCTTAAGTCGTCTTTGCTCAATTTAGGCGTAATTTAGGCTAAAGTTCTCGCCCACGGTCTGTTGTGGCAGGTACATCTGAAAATCAGGTTTCTGTGAGATGATAATTCAGGGCTTTTTCCCATCGCCATCTCGTTGCCATTTCGAGGTATTCCATGTCTGAAACGCCAGAATCTGAAGTGATCACCCGCCTGAGCGCAATTGAGGCTCAACTTCAGCAATTCGGTCAGATTTTGACCACGCTCAGCGATCGTCTGCAGCTATCAGAACAAAGCTTGATGTTGGTGACAGACGTGCAGCGCTACCAACGTCTCCAAGATCTGCTGGCAGCAGGTGATCTGGTCGAGGCAGACTGGGAAACGATTCGCGTCATTCAAGCTGTGACAGGAGAGCCAAACCTCGAAGATATTACTCCAGACGACATGCGGCAGTTTCCCTGTAGCGCGCTGCGCGTGGTTGACAATCTGTGGAAAACGCACAGCGACGGGCGGTTTGGCTTTGGCGTTCAAATCAAAATCTATCAGGAAGTTGGCGGCACGCTGGAAAGTACAATTTCTCAGGATCGGCAACTGATCGAGAAGTTTGGTGAGCAGGTCGGTTGGCGCGTGAATGAAAAATGGCTGAAGTGCGATGATTTGGACTACACGCTCAATGCACCCGTAGGCTGCCATCCTTCGCGCTGGTGGAATTCACCCTTCGGTTCCAAAATGACCAACTTCTTTTTCAATCGGTTGATCACCTGCGGCATTTAGCAGCTCGTCGCTTATCCAACGCCTTCCAAAGTTTCGTCCGCTATTTCATACATTCGGCGTAGCTGTTCGAGTTTGTCTGCATCAGGTTGCCAAAATCCGCGACCGTGTGCCTCTAACATTCTCCCAACAATATTTTGAAAGGCTTCTGGATTTGCCTTTCGCAGCTTGTCTGCCATCTCTGCATCGAGTGCATAAGTCTCTGCGGACTGATCATAGACCCAATTATCTCGAAAATCTGCGGTGGCGGCCCAGCCCATCAGCGCTGTCATTCGCTGCGAAATTTCATAAACCCCGCCAGATCCTTGCGCTGCCATCGCTTCTGCCCATTTGGGATTAACTAGCTTCGTGCGATATTCCATCCGTAACAACTCCTCTAACGGACGCGGCGTGGTGTCATTTGAGAAGCTTTCAACAAAACTAGCCGTGACTTTTGCACCCCGCTGGGTTTCTGCCGCTTTCTTCAATCCGCCTGTATTGGCATAGTATTCCTGAATGTCGGTTAACCCATACTCAACCGAATCAATTTGCTGCACGATTCGTTCGGTTGTTTTGAGGAGCGTATTCAAAATTTCAGGACGTGCCTGCCCTTTATCTCGCCTGCCGTAACTAAACGTGTTTCGTCCTTGCCAAGTTTGCCCCAGTTCATCGCCTGACTCCCAGTTGGCGTCTGTGACTCGATCATTCACCAGCGAGCCAAAATCGCCTGCCGGGTTGGAAAACAGCCGCGCTGAGGCATTTTCAATGCCTTGGGATTTCAATTCCTGGGTATGCTTGCGAATAAAGTTAAGGTCTTCCGGCTCATCGGCGCGGGCAGCCCGCTGGAAGAGATCATCCAGCAACTCAAGAATGTTGACAAAACTATCCCGAAAAATTCCCGATAGATTCGCCAAAACATCAATCCGAGGATGATCGAGTTCGCTCAAAGGCTGGAGTTCGTAACGGACAATTCGCCCTGTGCCTTCCTTAATCGGCTCTGCCCCAACTAATTCCAGCAAAATTCCGAGTGATTCTCCTTTGGTTTTAATCGCGTCTAATCCCCACAGCATAACTGCGACCGTTTCGGGAAATGTACCGTGCTCTTGCAGATGTTGTTCAATGATTTTTTTGGCGATGGCTTTGCCGCGTTCGTAGGCAGCCGGAGACGGCATCCGGTAGGGATCAAGCGCGTGGATGTTACGCCCGGTGGGTAAAACGCCGATGCCATCGCGCAGCAAATCGCCACCCGGAGCCGGAGGAATATATTCGCCGTTTAAGCCGCGCAGCAGGTTGGTGAGTTCATCGGTGGTTTGATGCAGCAGGACACGAATTTGGATCGCTTCTTGAATTTTGGCAGCGACAGCCGGATGAGCATCAGGAGCAGGGGTTTGCCCTTCAGCAATAGCTGTGAGCAGCGGCTCTGGCAGATCTTCACCAAAATAGGCTTGCAAGTAGCGCTGCAATTCCTCAGCGTTGGGTGGCTCTCCTAACACATGCAGCCCCGACGAAAACAGGCGATTTTCTAGGATTTGCAAATAATCATAGAGTTCCACTAAATAATCATTGAAAGTTTGCTGACTAAATAGACGCACATTTTCTGGCGTGAATTCAATCCCAATTCTCTTCGCATCCCGAAACGGACAGTCTGCATTCAGTCCAGCATCCAAAATCTTTTTGCAGATCGCTTCCTTCAAGCTATTATTTTTGGTTGGGTCTTCTCGATATTCAACAATGAGTTCGCGCAGTGTCACCAACTCTTTGTATAAACCTGCTCGACCATAGGGCGGCACGTTATAAGAAAGTAGCGTTCCATATCCGCGTCGCTTTGCCAAAATTGACTCAGAAGGATTATTGGCTGCATACAAATAGAGGTTCGGCAAATTACCCAACAGAATATCTGACCAGGAGTAGCCTGTGTTTCCGAGCGGCGATCCGGGCAACCACTCTACCGTACCATGCATTCCAAAGTGAATTACCGCATCGGCTTGGTAGTCCTGCTGGAGCCAGCGATAGAAAGCAGCGTATTGGGGATGGGGCGTTAAGTCTCGTTCAAACATTAGCCGCATCGGATCACCCAACACCCCCAGCGGCGGCTGCACTCCAATCCAGATATTTCCCAACTGCACGCCACCCAGTAGATAAAGAGCTTCTTCTGGATAGTCGCCATTTTCTAACGTCCGAATGCCCGTTTTGCTCAGCGTTTTCCACTGTTTCTCAATTCGAGTCGTGAGCAAATAGCCTAACCATTTCCCCAGGGTGTTCACCGTAACGGTGGTGTGATCTGCTCTCAGCGATTCATCTGCGGCTTTGATTTGCCGAATCAATTCCTCTCCATCTTCCGGGAATTCGCCAACCGTGTAGCCCTGCTGTTTGAGGGCGTGCAGCAAGTTGATCAGAGATTGAGGCACATTCAGCAGCGCCGCCGTTCCGGTTGCCCCGTAGCCGGGCGGAAAACCATACAGCACAATCGCCAATTTCTTTGCTGCCGCCGGTTTTTGCCGCAGTGCCACCCAGGTTTTTACTCGCCCAATCAAGCGCTGCACCCGCTCTGGAATCAGGTAAATTTGATCGCCCACCAACCCGCCCAGCGGCACGGTATCAATTGCGCCATCCAGTTCGGGTAACGCATACAGTACCACACTTTGCAGCCCACCAATGCCTTGCCGCGTCCAAGAATGAATGTCTTGAATCAGCAGTGGAGCAGCCACAAAATAAGGCACATTTTTTGCCGACAGAATCCGTTTTGCCACATCCACTTGCCGCCCTGCTTCCATCGACCCAGCCGGCCCGCCCACCAGCGGAAACCCAATCGTTGAAACAATCGCATCGACTGTGACTGCCTGATCAGAAAGCGAGCGCGTTTCAATTTGTCCTTGCTGTCGTTGGGTTTGTTCATGCGAGGTCGTCAGCCAATCGCGCACCGCCACATGCCCTTCTACGCCGTTAATAAAAATTGGTAAGGGCAGCAAATTTGCCTGTTCAAAGGCGCGAATCAGTTGGGGAATATAGGCTTGTTTTGTAATCACATGCTTGCGGTAAAGCAGGATTGCCACGATGGGACGCGCTGCGCCTTCTACAGTTTGTCCAGTTTGACGGTTGGCATACCACTCCAAATACGGTTTCGGCGAGGCAAAATATCCCGCATGGTCGGGGTGCAGCAATCCCATATTGGGGGTTTCGGTCGCTGCTGGAATCTCGCCCACTGATAGCCCCAAATATTGCTCTGCCAGAAACCACAGCATCGCTGCCACATTTTCTGAGCCGCCCGCATTCCAGTAGCCGTAGATGATCAGCCAGTTGCGCAGGTCTTGCACTTTGCCAATGGGGATAAACTTCAGCAGTTTGGGCCCCACCTTCAAAAAGCTGAGATAGCCCGCTAGCTTATCTTCCTCGCGCCCGCTGCCAAATTTGTCCAGAATAAATTTAACGGGTTTGGGCATTCCTTTCGGTTTGTCACCAATCGCAAACTTACCCAACTGGGTCAGGCTCATCAGTTCCAACGCCGACTCAAATACGAGCCGAATTGGGATTTGCTGCACGCGCTGCCGCAGCCACAGCACCTGATCGTAATCAAAAATCAGGCTCGCAAAAAAAACGTTTGCTTCCTGAAGTGCCGCTTCGATCACAGCAGGCTGAGCCGCAAGATCTCGATCGCTAAAAACTAGAATTTCTAAGTCTGGAGTGCGTTTCTGCGCCAGTGCTGCTGCCGATCGATACAGATCCGCATTGAAAGACTCGAAGCCCGCGATCAAAACAATCCGCTTCATGCTGCCATTTAAGAAACTTCACTCTTCCTAGATCTTAGGCTGATTTGCAATTTGGGGCCAATTTCCGCAATTTGACGAAGCTTAGATCCCCAGATCCTCGCAGAATTGGGGGAATTTGAGTGCAGAAAATGAATGGCAAACTCGTTTTAGGAGATTTCTAGGAAAAGTTGTTGCCATGTTGGGGCAGGTTTGGACTCAGTCTCGCGTCGCCCAGAGGATTGATCTGCAAAACCTGCCCGTACCTGGGGTAGAGGGGTTTCCTAGTAAATCTCCCTTAATTCGGTA